>NZ_JBHFCS010000025.1:0-72097 GCF_044143025.1 Pseudomonas sp. TR47
CCTGAAAACGACGGTGTTCGGACAGCGTCGATCTGGAGTTGTTCCTCAAGAGGCGAAGCAGAGCATGCCGCCAGGCTTGAGGCCCAGTTGACACTAGTCGTACCTAACTGCAGACGCAATAGTACGCAGATGTTGGAGGTCAAATTAGGAAATAGCCTACAAATTTGACGATAAAGGCGCTTGATCGGGCTGAACGATATTTAGTGGTGATGAGAGGAACGTATCAGGGCGCAGGTGCTCGCCTCGACATCTCCAGCGTTTATGAAACCTAGCGCCGCGCGGGCGGCGCTACGTCCCAAAGGCGCACAAAAAAACCAAAAGCGAACAACCCGAACCCACCTCGACTCAAGCCCTGAACTGCCCCAGGCTCGCCCGCAGCTGCGCCGCCAAGTCATCCAGCACCTTGCTGCTTGCTGTGGTCTGCATCACCACTTCTGCCGAACGCTCTGCCTGGGCATGAATATTCTCGACCCGCCCACGCACCGCCTGAGCGCCATATGCCTGCTGTTCCGCCGCCCGAGTCGCCAGGCCGATCGCCGCATGCACCTGCTCCACTGCCGCCTGCACCGACTGCTGCCGGCGCTCGTTGTCGCGCAGCACTCGCAGGCCTTCGCTGGCCTTGAGGCCGGCCTGGCCGATGGTTGTCACGGCCTCCTTGGCGCCCTTCTGCAGCGCCGCGATATGCGCCTGGATGTCGCCGGTAGAGCTTTGTGTCTTGCTCGCCAACGCCCTCACCTCATCGGCCACTACGGCAAACCCGCGCCCGGTCTCACCGGCCCTTGCGGCTTCAATGGCTGCGTTGAGCGCCAGCAGGTTGGTCTGCTCGGCGATACCGTGGATCACGGTCAGCACCACTTCGATCTGTTCGCTCTGCTTGGCCAGCCGCTCGATTACCTGCGAGCCGGTTTCGACCTGGCCAGCCAGGTTCTCGATCATGCCGGCAAGTTGCGTCGAAGCGCGGCTGTTCTCATCGGTCGCCTGGCGGATATCAACCACCTGCTGCAGCGCCGCCTGCATGGCCTGGCTTTCAGCCTGAGCCTCATCAGCCATGCTCGACAGATCGCGCAAGCTGGCAGCCACTTCGTCGCGTTGCAGCGCTGCGGCAGCATCAGCGCCTGCATTGCGCTGCGTCATGCTGCCGATCTCGATCCCTGTACGCTGTGCCACCTCGCCCGCCTCACGGACAATCGGCTGCAACTTGTCGACGAAACGATTGACCGCCGAGGCCATGTCGCCTATCTCGTCGCGACTGTCGAGGTTGACGCGCTTGGTCAGGTCACCTTCGCCGGCAGCCAAATCGTTGAGCGCGATAATCAGCAGGCGCAGCTTGCTGAGCACGCGACGACCCAGCACCAGGGCCACTACCAGCAGCACGCCAACCCCCACCACCACAAGGCCCAGGCCTATGCGCCAACGCAGCTCTGCCGCAGCGTCGCGCACGGTTTGTGCGGTATTGGCCTGCATCGCCGTAGCACTGCCCTGTGCGGTTTCCAGGCGCTCGCGCAAGGCCTTGCCGCTGTCGGCTGCGGCTGCACCGAGGCTGTCGCCCACCAATTGTTCACCGCTGGTGATCAAGGCAGCGAAGCGCTGGTCCAAGGCTTTGAGTTCCTGATCGACACCGGCAGTGGATACCCCCATCAGCACCTTGCCGATTTCCGCGCCGTTGGGGCTGATCGAGGCCTCGACGAAATACACCGAAGGGTCGCGGCGAGCGGCATCCAGTACCTTGTCCAATGCCCGTTCACCCTGGCCCTTTTCCATCAAGGCCTGGTTGATCGGGTTCTGCCGGTTCAGGTAGCGGGTCAAGTGCTGACCCTGGGCGTCGTCATAGATCACGAACAGTACGTTGGGGTTGCGCTGGGCCCGACGTGCGAAATCGGACAGCACTGGCACGTCGTTGTCCCAGATAGCCCGCGGGGCGACCGATGCCAGCAGTTGGGCCATGTCGTTGGCCGAGTCCTTGAGGTTCTTTTCCAGCGTGGTGCGCAGTTGCTGCTGCTCGCTTTGCAGCCGCTCGGACAGCCCGGCGCTTAGGCGCTGTCGTGTACTGCTGGAGAGGCTGTCCAGACCGGCGCGTACGTCCTGCCCAGCTTGCTCAAGGTCGCTGGCGAGCTTACGGCTATCGCTGCCCAGGCGCTCGCCCAGGTCGGCTTCAAGGGCGGTGACAGTGCTTCGGGTCAGCGCAACGGCAACCACTACCTGCACCAAAAGAGCGATACCAAGGGCAACAAACACAGGCCGCAAGAGGCGGCTTCGTAACAGTGAGAGGATGGCAGACACGGTGAAACCCTCGTGCTTTCTGGCGCCACTATTTTGATGGCATCTACAGAAACTTCTTACAGCAAGGGTTGTGCCGGACACAGCAGGGATAAACGCCAAGGTTAAGCAGTGCCATTGTCAGCACCGAGCAGATGCAAAAACGCCGCGCTCCCTTTCAAGAGCGCGGCGTCAGATCAGCCAGGTGGCAGATCAGGCGAACGGATGACGCAGCACGATGGTCTCGTTGCGGTCCGGGCCGGTGGAGATGATATCGATCGGTGCGCCGGTCAGCTCCTCGATGCGCTTGATGTAAGCGCGGGCAGCCGCTGGCAGCTCTTCCAGGGTCTTGGCGCCCAGGGTCGACTCGCTCCAGCCTGGCATCTCTTCATACACCGGCTCCAGGCCGATGTAGCTGTCAGCGTCGGACGGTGCGTCGATGACCGCGCCGTTCTCGTTCTTGTAGCCGACACAGATGTTGATGGTTTCCAGGCCGTCCAGTACGTCCAGCTTGGTCAGGCAGATGCCCGAGATGCTGTTGACGTCGATGGCGCGACGCAGAATGACGGCATCGAACCAGCCGCAACGACGGGCACGGCCGGTGGTCGAACCGAACTCGTGGCCACGCTTGGCCAGGGTGGCGCCCGTCTCGTCGAACAGTTCGGTCGGGAACGGACCGGAACCGACGCGGGTGGTGTAGGCCTTGGTGATGCCGAGGATGTAGTCCAGGTACATCGGGCCAACGCCAGAACCAGTGGAGATACCGCCAGCAGTGGTGTTGGAGCTGGTGACGTACGGGTAGGTACCGTGGTCGATGTCCAGCAGCGAGCCCTGGGCACCTTCGAACATGATGTCCTTGCCAGCGCGACGCAGGTTGTGCAGTTCGGCGGTGACATCGAGCATCATCGGCTTGAGCTGCTCGGCGTAAGCCATGCACTCGTCCAGGGTCTGCTGGAAGTCGATGGCCGGCTCTTTGTAGTAGTTCACCAGCTGGAAGTTGTGATAATCCAGCAGCTCACCCAGCTTGGCGGCGAAACGCTCACGGTGGAACAGGTCGCCAACGCGCAGGCCGCGACGGGCAACCTTGTCTTCGTAGGCTGGGCCGATACCACGGCCGGTGGTGCCGATCTTGGCTTCGCCACGGGCTTTCTCGCGGGCCTGGTCCAGGGCCACGTGGTACGACAGGATCAGCGGAGCAGCCGGGCTGATGCGCAGGCGCTCGCGCACTGGTACGCCCTTCTCTTCCAGCTTGGTGATTTCACGCATCAGGGCATCGGGCGCAACGACCACGCCGTTGCCGATCAGGCACTGCACGCCTTCGCGCAGGATGCCGGACGGGATCAGGTGCAAAACGGTTTTTTCACCGTTGATCACCAGCGTGTGGCCCGCGTTGTGGCCACCCTGGTAGCGCACTACGGCGGCAGCATGTTCGGTCAGCAGATCGACGATCTTGCCTTTGCCCTCATCACCCCACTGGGTGCCCAGGACGACGACATTCTTACCCATTACATTGGTCCTCATTCACGCAAACTTGGTTGCCGGCCTACTGCCGACGCAGAAACTCAATGGGTCAGCGGCAGAACCTGCCAGCGCCCGTCTTGCTGAATCAATTGCCGATCACAATCCGCCTCGAGAGCAGCACTCAACGGCTGGCCAGGCAGAGCCTGGACCACACGCTGGCCCTCGTTGCGCAACTGGCAGACCTGCTGCCAGAGGGCCGCGTCACCGCTGTCGGGCATCCAGATGCCGCCAGCTGGCAATACGACCTCCGCTCGCCCCAGTGTGACCAGGGTCTTCAAATCCGTAGAGAAACCGGTGGCCGGGCGTGCCCGACCGAAATCTGCGCCGATGTCGTCGTAGCGCCCGCCCTGGGCGATCGATTGGCCTTCACCAGGCACGAACACGGCGAACACCACACCGGTGTGGTAGTTGTAACCACGCAACTCGCCAAGGTCGAAGTACAGCGGCAGCTCCGGATAGCGCGACGCCAGGCGATCAGCGATCGCCAACAGGTCGTCAAGCGCCGCCAGCACGCTGGCCGGGGCACGACCCAGGCGCACACGCGCTTCGGCCAGCACTTCGCGGCCACCGCACAGCTCGACCAGAGCGCGCAGCATGTTGCCCAGGTCCTTCGGCAAGTCGGCAGTCAGTGCCTGCACTTCATCGACCGACTTGCGCTGCAGGGCATCGAACAGCTGCTGTTCGACTGCGCCGGACAAACCGGCGGCGCGCGCCAGGCCACGGTAGATGCCGACATGGCCGAGGTCCATGTGCACATCCGCGACGTCGGTCAGCTGCAGCGTGGCGAGCATCAGGCTGATGACTTCGACATCACTGGTAGGGCTGGCATCGCCGTACAGCTCGGCACCCAGCTGGATCGGGCTGCGCGAAGTGGACAGCGCACGCGGTTGGGCGTGCAGCACACTGCCGGCATAGCACAGGCGGCTCGGGCCTTCGCGGCGCAGGGTGTGGGCGTCGATGCGCGCCACCTGCGGGGTAAAGTCGGCACGGAAGCCCATCAGGCGACCGGACTGCGGGTCCACCACCTTGAAGGTGCGCTGATCCAGGTCCTGGCCGGCGCCGGTAAGCAGCGACTCCAGGTACTCGATATGCGGGGTGACGACCAGTTCGTAGCCCCAACTCTGGAACAGGTCCAACACCTGACGACGCGCGATCTCGATACGCGCAGCCTCAGGTGGCAGTACTTCCTCGATGCCATCTGGCAGTAGCCAGCGGTCTACCGTTGCCATTACGCCATTTCCCCTCTGGTCCGGGCGGCTTGCCTGCAGGCGAGCCGTCAGTGAAGCAGGCATTGGCGCACAGCAGCAGGCAGCACTGATCCCAGCGCCGCCACCGTACCCAATACCCTCGAATTGCCTTGCGAACTGACCAAACCGTCAACTGGCGCTTTGCCAATCAACCTTGCAGACGCAAAAAAGCCGGGAAATTTCCCGGCTGCCTCATCATACACCCCTTTTTAATCAGGATGCACCCCGCCTGGTGTTTTAGCTGCCAGGCGGGGCATTTCCCGATCAGAGCATCAGGGCCTGCTCTTGTCCAGGAAGCGGAAGAACTCGTTCTTCGGATCCAGGACCAGGACATCGCTCTTGCTGGAGAAGCTCTCGCGGTATGCCTGAAGGCTACGGTAGAACGCATAGAACTCAGCGTCCTGGGTGTAAGCCTTGGCATAGATGGCGGCCGACTGGGCATCACCATCACCGCGGGTTTCTTCCGCTTCACGATAGGCTTCGGCCAGCAGTACGCGGCGCTGACGGTCGGCATCCGCACGGATACCCTCTGCCAGCTCGTTACCCTTGGCACGATGCTCGCGGGCTTCGCGCTCACGCTCGGTGCTCATACGGTCGAACACACTGCGGTTGACTTCCTTCGGCAGGTCGATGGCCTTGACGCGCACATCCACCACCTCGATACCCAGCTCCTTACTGGCCATGCGATTCAGTGATGCCGTGATGTCAGCCATCAGCGCGTCACGTTCACCGGAAACCACTTCGTGCAGGGTACGCTTACCGAACTGGTCACGCAGGCCGCTTTCCAGGCGACGAGACAGACGTTCATCGGCGATCTGCTTGAGGCCGGAAGTCGCGGTATAGAAACGCTCGGCATCCTGAACGCGCCACTTGGCGTAGGCGTCGACCATCACCGCTTTTTTCTCCAGGGTCAGGAACCGCTGGGTCGGGGCGTCGAGGGTCATCAGGCGGGCGTCGAACCTGCGCACCTGGTTCACATAAGGAATCTTCACATGCAGGCCAGGCTGGACATCCGCCTGGACCACACGGCCGAATTGCAGCAGTACCGCACGTTCGGTCTGGGCCACGATGTAGAAGCTGTTCCAGGCCACGACGGCCAGCACCACAGCTGCGATCAGGGCGATCAGCGATTTATTGCTCATCAGCGGCTCTCCCTAGTGCGCATCTGCTGCTGTTGCTGTTGCAGGTCCTGCGCCGCACGTGCGGCAGCATCATTGGCCGACGGCGACACACTGGCAGCCGGCGCGGACGTGTTGCGGCCGCCTTCGACCATCTTGTCCAGCGGCAGGTAGAGCAGGTTGTTCTGCCCGTCCTTGGTTGCCACCATGACCTTGCTGGTATTGCTGTAAACCTTTTGCATGGTCTCCAGATACAGACGCTGACGGGTCACGTCCGGTGCCTTACGGTACTCGGCGAGCAGCTTGGTGAAGCGGTCCGCCTCACCCTTGGCGCGGGCGATGACTTCGTCGCGGTAACCGTTGGCGTCCTCGATGATGCGCTGGGCCTGACCACGGGCTTCCGGCACCACGCCATTGGCGTAGGATTCGGCCTGGTTACGGGCACGCTGCTCGTCTTCGCGGGCGCGGATCACGTCGTCGAAGGCTTCCTGCACTTCACGCGGGGCTGCCGCGCTCTGTACGTTGACCTGGGTAACCGTGATACCGGTACGGTAGTTGTCGAGGAAGCGCTGCAGGCGTTCGCGGATATCCACGGCCATCTGCTCACGACCCTCGGTCAACACCTGGTCCATCGAGGTGGAACCCACCACGTGGCGCAGGGCGCTTTCGGTGGCATGCTGCAGGCTGACCTCGGGCTGGTCGACGTTGAGCACGAAGTCCTGCAGGTTGGTGATCTTGTACTGGACGGTCAGTGGCACCTCGACGATGTTCTCGTCTTCGGTGAGCATCTGGCCCTGCTTGGTATAGGCACGCTCGCGCGTGACGTTTTCCATGTACTTGCGATCGATCGGCGGGAAGTAGATGTTCAGGCCGGGACCGACCGTTTCATAGTACTTGCCGAAGCGCAGCACAACGGCCTGCTCCTGCTCGTCGACCACGTACACGGCGCTGTACAGCCAGATGGCAGCCAGTACCGCCAGGCCGATGCCCAGCAGGCCGTAGCCACCGCCCTTGCCGACATTGCGGTCACCGCCGCCACGTTTCTTGCCGCTGCCGAACATGCCGTTAAGGCTGTCCTGCAGTTTGCGGAAGGCCTCGTCCAGATCCGGCGGGCCTTTTTTATCGCCACCACCGCCACCACCACCGCGGCGGCCGCCCCAGGGATCCTGATTGTTCGAGTTGCCACCCGGCTCGTTCCAAGCCATAGCGCTCTCCATCTGATAAAGCAAAGACGCGCCCACGGCGCGCCGTCCAATGCTACAGAATGCCTGCCACTGCTGCCCGACGACCTCGGCGGGCATTTATTGCAAAGTGTGTTGCTCGACAAACACTTGCGGCTCCATGCCTTCGCGGCTGACCAGGCGATTCAACTCGACCCTGGGCAATCGCACACTCAGCAGGCTGCGCCCTTCTTCGTCATGCTCTTCACTCTGCACCGCACCCAAGTCAAAGAATTGCGCGCGCAAGCGGGCAAAACGCTGCTCCAGGCACAGGGTACCGACAAA
This sequence comes from Pseudomonas sp. TR47, assembly GCF_044143025.1. Classification (NCBI taxonomy): domain Bacteria; kingdom Pseudomonadati; phylum Pseudomonadota; class Gammaproteobacteria; order Pseudomonadales; family Pseudomonadaceae; genus Pseudomonas; species Pseudomonas sp. TR47. The sequence continues at coordinate 7,648 of NZ_JBHFCS010000025.1, forward strand.
AAGATCATCCCCCAGCAACTCGGCAATGGCCTGACCAACCAACTCCAGGCCACGGCCATCTCGAGCCGATACCCAGACCCGCTCCGGCTTGCCATCGGCATTGCGCTGGATCTGCGGCTCGACATCTTCAAGCAGGTCGAGTTTGTTATAGACCTCGAGGATCGGCAAGCCTTCGGCACCGATCTCGCCCAATACTGCCAGCACCTGCTCGATCTGCTCCATGCGCTCAGGCTCATGGGCGTCGATCACATGCAGCAGCAGGTCGGAGTTGCTCGACTCTTCGAGCGTAGCCCGAAATGCCTCGACCAGCTTGTGCGGAAGGTGGCGAATGAAGCCAACGGTGTCAGCCAGCACGATAGGCCCAAGGTCGTCGAGCTGGAGCCGGCGCAGGGTCGGGTCGAGGGTGGCGAACAATTGGTCGGCGGCGTACACGTCGGATTCGGTCAGCGCGTTGAACAACGTGGACTTGCCGGCGTTGGTGTAACCCACCAGCGATACCGACGGGATATCCGCGCGGCGACGACCTCGGCGAGCCTGCTCACGCTGGCTGCGGACTTTTTCCAGGCGCGACTTGATCTGCCGCAGGCGCACCCGCAACAGGCGCCGGTCGGTTTCCAGCTGGGTTTCACCCGGGCCGCGCATACCGATACCACCCTTCTGACGCTCGAGGTGGGTCCAGCCGCGCACCAGCCGCGTGCTCATGTGCTCGAGCTGGGCCAGTTCGACCTGCAGCTTGCCTTCATGGGTACGCGCCCGTTGGGCGAAGATGTCGAGAATCAGCCCGGTACGATCAAGCACGCGACACTCGAAGACTCGTTCGAGGTTGCGCTCCTGACTGGGCGTGAGGGTGTGATTGAAAATCACCAGGTCAACCTGTTCGGCTTTGACCAGGTCGCGCAATTCCTCGACCTTGCCGCTGCCAATCAGGTATTTGGCGGTAGGCTGATGCCTTGCCACTGTGACCAGCGAGACGATGTCGGCTCCGGCCGACAATGCCAGTTCCTGAAACTCCTGCGGGTCTTCGCGCGCCTCAGGGTTCTGACCTTCCAAGTGAACGAGCAGCGCCCGCTCACCACCACCGTGGCGCTCAAAGAACAATGCAGGCTCCTATCAGGCGTTGCCTGGTTCGCTGTCGCCGTGTTCGGAATCGGACGGGCTTGGCAGGCGAACCGGACGGGCTGGAACCACGGTCGAAATCGCGTGCTTGTAGACCATCTGGCTGACGGTGTTCTTCAGCAGCACCACGAACTGGTCGAACGATTCGATCGAGCCCTGCAGCTTGATCCCGTTGACCAGATAGATCGAAACCGGGACCTTTTCTTTTCTCAAGGTGTTCAAGTAAGGGTCTTGTAGCGAATGCCCTTTTGACATATGCCGCACTCCTGTAAGGATAAATAGTAGAAAATCAAAAAAATCGATAAGTTAGGCCGCCCCTTCGGAAGAATAGACGGCAATCAGCAGGGACTCAGCTCAATATGGAGATGGCCCCAAGGTATTTCAAGGTGCGGGACAGATTGTCGCAGGCCAGGCTGTCGAGCCAGTGCACGTCGGACCAACCGCGCAACCAGGTGAACTGACGCTTGGCCAGCTGGCGAGTAGCAATGATACCGCGTTCGCGCATCTCATTCTCAGTCAGCTTGCCGTCGAGGTAGTCCCAGACCTGCCGATATCCCACTGCCCGTATAGACGGCAGCCCGGCGTGCAAGTCACTTCTGGCTCGCAGCGATCGGACCTCGTCGACGAAGCCCTGTTCCAGCATCTGCGAAAATCGTAACGCAATTCGCTGATGCAGAATGTGACGATCTGTAGGAGCAATCGCCAAACTCGCGACAGTATAGGGCAAATGCCCGCCAGCGCCTGCGTCTGCGCCGCTACTTTCCGCGAATTGACGCTGGCGATGGGCTGTCATGCTCTCGCCACTCACCTGATAGACCTCCAACGCACGGATCAGGCGCTGCGGGTCGTTGGGGTGGATGCGTGCGGCCGACTCCGGGTCCACTTCGGCGAGCTGGCGGTGCAACTCGGCCAAACCCAGCGCCTGCGCCCGGGCCTCGAGTTCGGCACGCACCGCAGCGTCAGCCGGCGGCATGTCCGCCAGGCCATCGATCAATGCCTTGTAGTAGAGCATGGTGCCACCGACCAGCAGCGGGACTTTGCCGCGCGCGGTGATTTCGGCCATGGCCTGAAGGGCATCGGTGCGAAACTGCGCAGCCGAGTAGCTCTCGGCAGGGTCGCGAATATCGATAAGACGATGTGGATGGGCAGCCAATACCTCCTTGGAGGGTTTGGCGCTGCCGATGTCCATGCCGCGGTAGACGAGGGCCGAGTCGACGCTGATCAGCTCGCAGGGCAGGACCTTGGTCAGCTCGATGGCAAGGTCGGTCTTGCCGGCCGCCGTCGGGCCCATGAGGAATATTGCTGGGGGCTTGCCGCTCATGTCATCGACCGCGCAGGAAAAGTTTGTCCAGGTCGTCCAGGCCCATCTGGGTCCAGGTCGGTCGGCCATGGTTGCACTGGCCGCTACGCTCGGTGTTTTCCATGTCGCGCAACAGGGCGTTCATTTCAGGAATCGCCAGGCGCCGGTTGGCACGTACGGCGCCGTGACAGGCCATGGTACCGAGCAGTTCGTTGAGGTGCGCCTGAATGCGATCGCTGGTGCCGTACTCCATAAGGTCGGCAAGCACGTCCTGGACCAGGCGGTTGGCCTCGGCCTGCTTGAGCAGGGCAGGAATCTGGCGGACTGCCAGCGTCTCGGGGCCCAGGCGCTGCAACTCAAAGCCCAGGCGCTGGAACCACTGGGCATGCTCCTCGGCGCAATCGGCCTCGCGCTGGCTCAGCGCCAGCGACTCGGGCACCAGCAGCGGCTGGCCACTCAGGCCCTCGCTGGCCATCGCCACCTTGAGCCGTTCATACATGATCCGCTCGTGGGCTGCATGCATGTCGACCAGCACCAGGCCGGCAGCATTCTCGGCGAGAATGTAGATGCCTTTGAGCTGGGCCAGAGCGTACCCCAAGGGCGGGATGTCGCCCTGGCTCTGCGGCAACGTCGCAGGCCCGGCAGCGTCATCGTTCAGCGGCTTGTAGAACTCGCGGTAGACCGCCTGGGCCTCGGCAGCGGGCAACGGCTGTGATGGCCGGGGGGTGTACTGGTACTGGTAACCGGCGCCACTGCCGCCGTTGGAAATCGAATGCTGGGGCACCTGGGGCTGTTCGAGCACCGGCGAGGCCAGGCGCATCTCGCCTTGCGGGCCGAATTCGCCCGCCTGTTGCCCCGTCGGGCGGACGACCTCGGCAGCGGCGGCAGGCGCCGACGCCAGATGGTCTTCCGGGCGCACGTCGGCCAAGGCACGGTGCAGCGTGCCGTAGAGAAAATCGTGAACCGAACGCCCCTCACGGAAACGCACTTCGTGCTTGGTCGGGTGCACGTTGACGTCGACGCCGTTGGGCTCAAGCTCAAGGAACAGCACGAACGTGGGGTGACGGCCATTGAACAGCACATCACGGTAAGCCTGGCGCACCGCATGGGCTACCAGCTTGTCGCGCACCGCACGGCCGTTGACGAAGAAGTACTGAAGGTCTGCCTGGCTGCGCGAGAAAGTCGGCAGGCCGACCCAGCCCCACAGACGCAGGCCGTTACGCTCGACATCGATCGGCAGCGCCTGCTCCATGAAGCCCCCGCCACAAATGGCGCCGACCCGCCGCGCACGGGCCGTTTCATCATGCGCCTCGTGCAGGCTGAGGATGCTCTTGCCGTTGTGCCGCAGGTGGAAGGCCACATCGAAGCGGGCCAGGGCCAGGCGCCGGATGACTTCCTGCAGGTGATCGAATTCGGTCTTTTCGGCCTTGAGAAACTTGCGACGGGCCGGGGTATTGAAGAACAGGTCACGCACTTCCACCGAGGTGCCGACAGGGTGTGCGGCAGGCTGCACACGCGGAGTCATGTCGCGACCTTCGGTCTCGACCTGCCAGGCTTCGCTAGCACTGGCGGTGCGCGACGTCAGGGTCAGGCGCGCCACCGAGCTGATGGAAGCCAGGGCCTCGCCACGAAAGCCCAGGCTCAGCACACCTTCGAGGTCTTCCAGCTCACGGATCTTGCTGGTGGCGTGCCGGGCCAGAGCCAATGGCAGGTCGTCAGCGGAAATGCCGCTGCCGTCGTCACGTACCCGCAACAACTTGACGCCGCCCTGCTCCACTTCGACATCGATGCGTCGGGCACCGGAATCCAGACTGTTCTCCAGCAACTCCTTGGCCACCGAAGCCGGGCGTTCGACCACCTCACCGGCGGCAATCTGGTTGGCCAGCCGCGGGCTGAGCAGCTGGATGCGCGCCCCCCCGCTCATTGCTGCGAGGCCAGGGTCGTAGAGGGAATATTGAGGTGCTGACCGACCTTCAGCTCATCGCTCTTGAGGCTGTTGGTGTTGCGCAGGCTAGCCACGCTGACCTGGTAGCGCACGGCAAGCATCGCCAGGGTCTCGCCCGGACGTACCGTGTGCTCACGTGGCCCCTGCGCGATCTTGCCGCTGTCGCGCATCCAGGCGATGTAGGTACCAGGCGGCGGGTTCTGCTGGAAGTACTGGCGCACACCGGTATGGATCGAGCGGGCCAGTGCCTGCTGATGGCTGCGCGTGGCCAGCTTGGCGGCTTCGTTGTTGTTGGAGATGAACCCGGTTTCGACCAGGATCGACGGAATGTCCGGCGACTTCAGCACCATGAAACCTGCTTGCTCGACACGCTGCTTGTGCAGCGAGGTGATGCGCCCCATGTTGCCCAGCACTTTTTGCCCGACGTTGAGGCTGGAACTGAGCGTCGCGGTCATCGACAGGTCGAGCAGCACGCCTGCAAGCATGCGGTCTTTGTCGTCGAGGCTGACGTTACCAGCGCCACCGATCAGATCGGAGCGGTTTTCCGCATCGGCGAGCCAGCGGGCGGTCTCGGACGTGGCGCCACGGTCCGACAGGGCGAACACCGAGGCGCCAAAAGCGGCCCGCGACGGTGCAGCGTCGGCGTGGATCGAGATGAACAGATCGGCGCCTTTCTTGCGGGCGATCTCGGTACGTTTACGCAGCGGAATGAAGTAGTCACCGGTGCGAGTCAGTTCGGCACGGTAGCCCTTCTCGGTATTGATCTGGCGCTGCAGTTCCTTGGCGATCTGCAGCACGATGTCTTTCTCATGCTGGCCACGCGATCCCGAAGCACCCGGGTCCTCACCGCCATGACCGGCGTCGATGGCGACCACGATGTCGCGCTTGCCGCTGGGCACAGGCGGCAGCTTGATCGCCGGCTGGGCCGGGCTTACCGGCACCGCCGGCGTGGTCGCCGGGGTTCGCACAGGCGTTGGCGGTGCAGCAGGCGCCGTGGCGGCGATGGCATCGGCTTCCTGGTCATAGAGGTCGACCACCAGGCGGTTGCCGTATTGAGCATTGGGCGCCAGGGTGAAACTCTTGGGCGTGACCGACTTTTTCAGGTCGACCACCACCCGCAGGTCAGTCGCCGTACGCTGGGCCGAGCGCACGTTGCTGATGGGTGTATTCGAGGTGGACACGTTCAGTGGCGCGGCCAGGGTCGCCCCGTTGATATCGATTACCAGGCGATCCGGTGCGCTGAGGGTGAAGACGCTATGCTGCACGGGGCCAGACAGGTCGAAGACCAGCCGCGTGTTGTCCGGCGCGCGCCACAGGCGCATGCTCTTGACTTGAGTGACGGCCAGAGCGTCAACAGTCACCGCTGTCAGCAGCAGACCAACGACAGCGACCAGTGCGCGTATGCGCATACCTACCCCACTTACTGTTTATAGTGTTTGGCCAGCGCAATGCACCAGGCCTCGCCGCGAGCCCCCTGCGGCGCAAGGATCAGCGAGCGTCCGCCCGCTTGGGGGCTTATGGTAATGGTCAGGTCAGGCTTTGGCAAAACGCCCGCACCCTTTTCTGGCCACTCGAACAGACACAGCGGATCTCCCTCGAAATAGTCGCGAATGCCCATGAACTCCAGTTCCTCCGGATCGACCAGGCGATACAGGTCGAAATGGTAGGCGCGCACCTCACCGATCTCGTAGGGTTCAACCACGGTGAAGGTCGGGCTTTTCACTGCACCAGTATGGCCCAAGCCGCGAATAAGGCCACGGGACAGCGTAGTCTTGCCCGCGCCCAGGTCGCCCTCGAGAAAGATGATGCCGCGACCGCCGGTCACCTCGGCCAGTGATGCACCGAATTTGACCGTGGCCTCTTCATCGGCCAGAAACAGGGTTATGCCAGACACGCAGAATGCTCCTCCAACAACTCACGAATGACCGGCGCCAGATCACTGGCCGCCAGGCCTCTACCTTTCACACCCAACCGCTCGCCGGCACACGCGTGCAACCACACCCCAAGACTCGCGGCCTGCCAGGCGTCCAGCCCTTGAGCCAATAACGCCGCCAGTACACCGGTGAGCACGTCACCCAAGCCTGCCCCTGCCATTGCCGGATGCCCGCGCTGGCACAGCGCCAACTGCCCCGACGGGTCCGCCACCAACGTACCGGCGCCCTTGAGCACGCAGACACTGGCATAGCGGCGCGCCAGCTTGCGAGCAGCGCCCGGCCGGTCGGCCTGTACCGCCTCGGTGGAAATGCCCAGCAGCCGCGCGGCCTCCCCCGGGTGCGGAGTGAGGATACTGCCACTGGGTAATGCCAGGGGCGTGCGCGCCAGCAGGTTGAGTGCATCGGCATCCCACACTTGCGGCCGCTCGGCATTGGCAACAGCCGACAGCAGGCTGCGCCCCCAGGCGGCCTGGCCCAGGCCCGGGCCGACCACCAGCACCGAAGCGCGCTCCAATACCCCCATCAGCTGATTGGCCGAATCGACCCCCAGGCACATGGTTTCGGGCAAGCGGGCAAGGCTTGCGGCCACGTGATCGGGGCGAGTCGCCACGCTGACCAGCCCGGCGCCGCAGCGTAGCGCGGCTTCGGCGCTCAGCAGCACTGCGCCACCGGTACCAAGGTCGCCGCCCACCACCAGCACGTGGCCGAAGTCACCTTTATGGGCGTGCGGATGCCTGGCGGGCAGGCGCGTGACGGTCACGCTGCTTAGCAGGAGCGGGGCATGGCTTGGGTGTTTGGTCTGCGGCATGGGGTCAAAGGCTCCAATGTCTGGCAGAATTATACGCACCTGAGCCCGTATTGCCTTGCCCATCCATGTCCGCTTGCACACTTGACCTCGCCGCCCTGGCCCAATCGATCAAAAATTGGGGCCGAGAACTCGGTTTTGCCCACGTCGGCATCGCCGGTGTGGACCTTGGCGAGCACGAACAGCACCTGCAGCGCTGGCTCGACGCCGGCTACCAGGGCGAAATGGAATACCTGGCCGCCCACGATGGCAAACGCGCCCACCCCGACCAGTTGATCCCTGGCACCGTGAGGGTGGTTTCGCTGCGTATGGACTACTTGCCCGGCGATACACAGATGGCTCAACGCCTGGCCCAGGCGGAAAAAGCCTACGTATCGCGCTATGCCCTTGGCCGCGATTACCACAAGCTGGTGCGCAAACGCGTGCAGCACTTGGCCGATCGCATCCAGGAAGACATCGGTCCGTTCGGTTACCGGGCGTTCGTCGACAGTGCCCCGGTGCTGGAAAAGGCCATTGCCGAACAGGCGGGGCTAGGCTGGATCGGCAAGAACACCCTGCTGCTCAATCGCAAGGCCGGCAGCTATTTCTTCCTGGCCGAACTGTTCGTCGACCTGCCGCTGCCGGTAGACGAGGCGCATGCCAGCGAGCATTGCGGACGCTGCCAGGCGTGCCTGGACATCTGCCCGACCAAGGCCTTTGTCGGGCCCTATGTGCTGGATGCCAGGCGCTGCATTTCTTACCTGACCATCGAGTTGAAGGGCGCCATCCCCGTGGAGTTGCGCTCGATGATGGGCAATCGGGTGTTCGGTTGCGATGACTGCCAGATCGTCTGCCCGTGGAATCGTTTTGCACGTCCAACCCAGGAAAACGACTTCCAGCCCAGGCATGGCCTGGAGAATGCCGAGCTGGCCGAGATGTTCCTGTGGGATGAAAAGACTTTTCTACGCAAGACCGAGGGCGGGCCTTTGCGGCGCGCCGGGTATGAGCGCTGGCTACGCAACCTGGCGGTGGGCCTGGGCAATGCGCCGTCGACGATTCCGGTGCTGGAAGCCTTGAAGGCGCGCCGGGAAGACCCGTCGGAGCTGGTGCGTGAGCATGTGGAGTGGGCGCTGGCGCGGCATGGCATTACATAGCCGGGGCCGCCAAGCAGCCCCTGAGGTCTCACTGCTGGTCGTTGTAGTGAAACTTCGGCATTTCCCAATGGAAGCGGATCGCCAATAGCCGAACCAGGAACCCACCAAACAAGGTCAGCAGCATTGCCTGCTCTGCCGGCACCTTGAAATACACACAGCCCAGGTAAAACCACGCCGCGGCAAAAGACACGCTGGCATACAGTTCACGCCGGAACACCAGCGGGATGTCGTTACAGAAAATATCCCGAAGGATCCCGCCGAACACCCCTGTAATGACTCCGCTGATCGACGCCACCAACATGCCCTGCCCCATCTCCAGCGCAGTCATGCAGCCAATCAGGGTAAAGGCCACCAACCCCAAGGCATCCAGCACCAGGAACAGTGACCGCAGGCGGCGCATCATCGGTGCGATGAAAATCGTCAGCAGCGCGGCAAAGCTGGTCAGCACCAGGTATTCCGGATGCTTCACCCAAGTCAGTGGGTAGTGCCCGAGCAGCACATCACGCACCGAGCCACCACCCAGGGCAGTCACACAGGCGATCAGTACCACGCCAAACCAGTCCATGCCCCGGCGCCCGGCAGACAGGGCGCCGGTCATGGCTTCGGCGGTGATGGCGATAAGGTAGAGCATCAACAACATGGCGCGGGTCCGTGCGGGAAAGGCGCGCAGTCTAACCAGTTGCCCAAGGCACCAAAAGAGGGCGCGCGCACATTCTGTGCGCCCTTTTTCGACTCACACCTTGATGAAGTGCGTGCGGTAGTGGCGCAGTTCGGCAATCGACTCACGGATATCGTCCAGCGCCAGGTGGGTGCTGCCCTTCTTGAAGCTGTCCCGCACGTCCGGTGCCCAGCGCGCAGCCAGCTCCTTCACGGTGGAGACATCGAGGTTGCGGTAGTGGAAGTAGTTTTCCAGGCTGCGCATATGGCGATAGAGAAAGCGGCGATCCTGGCAGATGCTGTTGCCACAGATCGGCGACTTGCCTTTGGGAACCCATTGTTCCAGGAAGGCGATGGTCTGCGCTTCGGCCTCGGCCATGCCGACCTTGCTTTCGCGTACACGCTGGGTCAGCCCCGAGCCGCCATGGGTGCGGGTATTCCACTCGTCCATGCGCGCCAGCACTTCGTCACTGTGGTGGATGGCGATCACCGGCCCTTCGGCCAGCGTGTTCAGCTCGCTGTCGGTGACGATGGTGGCCATCTCGATGATGACGTCGTTGTCCGGATCCAGGCCGGTCATTTCCAGATCGATCCAGATCAGGTTCTGTGGGTTCTGCATGAAGGGCTCCTCGTATAGGCCGTCATATTAGCCTAGCGGCATAGCCCCGCGCATTCCCGGCGCAAAGGTAACCAGAATGGTCCGCCGCCCGTCGTGCTAAACTGCCTGCCGTTTTCAATGCCCCACCACGGCTCTCTCACGCAACTCGCACGGAACACTAATGGCCAAACGCCAGCTCAATCGCCGCCAAAACTGGCGTATCGAAAAGATCCAGAACGAACGCGCCGCTCGCGCTGCCAAACGCGAGCAGCATGCGCTGCAGGAGCTTGAAGGGGGCGACCTGGGGCCGGAGCAACTGGGCCTGGTGATCGCTCACTTTGGCGTGCAGGTCGAGGTGGAGGCCAAGGACGGCGAGTCTGCAGGCCAGGTATTCCGCTGCCACCTGCGCGCAAACCTGCCGGCGCTGGTCACCGGTGACCGCGTGGTCTGGCGTGCCGGCAACCAGGGCATTGGCGTAATCGTCGCGCAGATGCCGCGCAGCACCGAGCTGTGCCGGCCTAACAACCACGGTCAGCTCAAGCCGGTTGCCGCCAACGTCGACCTCATCGTGATCGTCTTCGCGCCAGCGCCCGAACCGCACCCGAACCTGATCGACCGTTACCTGGTCGCTGCCGAGCACGCGGGTATCCGCCCACTGCTGCTGCTGAACAAAGCCGACCTGATCAACGACGAAAACGGCCCGGCCCTGCATGCCTTGCTCGAGGTGTACCGCGACCTCGGCTACCCGCTGCTGGAGGTTTCCGCCCACCATGGCGACGGCATGCAGCGCCTGCAGCAAATGCTGGACGGCCATATCAGCGTGTTCGTCGGCCAGTCGGGTGTGGGCAAGTCTTCTCTGGTCAACAGCCTGCTGCCGGCTGCCGACACCCGGGTCGGTGACCTGTCCGAATGGTCGGGCCAAGGCACCCACACCACCACCACCGCGCGCCTTTACCACTTCCCCAATGGCGGCGACCTGATCGACTCGCCAGGCATCCGGGAGTTCGGCCTTGGCCATGTCAGCCGCGACGATGTGGAAGATGGCTTCATCGAGTTCCGCGACCTGTTCGGCACCTGCCGCTTTCGCGACTGCAAGCATGATCGCGAGCCAGGCTGTGCGCTGCTCACGGCACTGGAAGACGGCCGTATCAAGCAGCAGCGCATGAACAGCTACCGCTCGATCATTGCCAGCCTGCCGGAAGACAGCTACTGATTCGTAGGAAATATTACCGGGGCGCGTAGGGCTATTCCGGTTTTGCCGTCATCTATTGCCCCGCCTGCAGCTTTCCCTGATGGTCATGACTTCCTATCAGGGAGGGCAACCGCGATGCCGGTTTTAATCACTTACCGCCACGAAGAGCGGCTTGACGCCTTTATCCTCAATGAACGCTTGCTGCTCGAAAGCATTCCCGCGTAGCTGGTCCTGTTCGACTGCCAAGGGCAGACCCGCGAAGATCTGTATGGCAGCTTCTGTCGATACATGAGCGATGCAACCCACTGGATTGGGCTTTTGTCCGAATGGGCCGCCGCAGACTGGTGGACACCCTGGCTGCTGGGGGCTGCAGTCATGAGCAGCCGGCGTGTCAGCTTTTATCAAAGAAACGGCGGCGCTCTGCCTGAGTGCTTTGGCAAATGGCCGGTAATGCGCGAGCGCAGGCACATCGACCTGTTTGTGCGGGCCTATCACGATGAGTGCACGTTCACCCGCGCCATGACGTTGCCGCCGGGGCGCGGAAGCTGCGCTGACAGGGACAATGCTGACTTCTTTCATGCGGATCTGAAGGCCAAGATCCGGCGGGGGTTCTGATGAATCGGGGCCGCTGGGCGGCCCCTGCGTCACTGGTCGTTGGGCTCGTCCATCCTCAAGGTGCCTTCCTCGAAGATGTTCAGCTTCTGGCGCAGTTCACGCGGCTGCATCGGTGCATCCTGCACAGCTGGTGCCGCCGAAGCATCAGGCGCAGCGCCGGCAGGCGGCGCTGGCTGGCTTGGCTGTGCAGGCGACGTACCCTGCTCACCCTCAATGTTGCGCTGGGCCTTCTTGGTCAGGACGATGATGTCGATACGGCGGTTTACCGGGTTGAACGGGTCTTTGCGGTCGAACAGCGAAGACGACGCATAACCCACCACCCGCGCGACCTGGTCATCCGGATAGCCACCGGCAACCAGCGCACGCCGTGCGGCATTGGCGCGATTGGCCGACAGCTCCCAGTTGCCGAACTCGCCGCTGTCCGAATAAGGCTTGGCATCGGTGTGACCACTGACGCTGATCTTGTTCGGCACCGCCTTGATGGTGTCGGCCATGGCCAGCAGAATGTCCTCGAAATACGGCTGCAGGCGGGCGCTGCCGATGTCGAACATCGGCCGGTTCTCGGCATCCATGATCTGGATGCGCAGGCCGTCCTGAGTGATCTCGAAGAGAATCTGGTCCTTGAACTTCTGCAGCTGGGGGTTTTCCTCGACCTTGTTCTGCAGCTCCTGCAACAGCAGTTCGAGGCGTTCTCGCTCAACCTGTTCAGCCAAGGTCTCGACCTGGTCCTTGTCCAGCTGAATGCTGGTATCGGGCGTAGGCTCGGACTTCTCCTCCGGGTTGATGGTCTTTTCCGGCGCCAGCTGGGGCGAGCCGCCAAGGTCGATCACGTAGGGCGTACCGCTTTCGGAGAAACCGATCGGGTCCTTGAAGTAGCCGGCAATGGCGATCTTCTGCTCCGGCGTTGCGGTGGACAGCAGCCACAGCACCAGAAAGAACGCCATCATCGCCGTGGCGAAGTCAGCGAAAGCGATCTTCCAGGCGCCGCCATGGTGGCCACCACCGTAGCGCTTGACGCGCTTGATGATTATCGGCTGATTGTTTTCCATGGCTCAGCGACCGCGAACTGCTTGTTCCAGCTCGACAAAGCTCGGGCGATGCTTCGGATACAGCACCTTGCGCCCGAATTCAACGGCCAGCGAAGGTGGCATGCCAGAGGCCGAAGCGACCAGCGAAGCCTTGATCGACTCATAGAGGTTGAGCTCTTCCTTAGCATCGTGCTCCAGGCACTTGGCCAGCGGGCCGAAGAAACCATAGGCTGCAAGGATACCGAAGAAGGTACCGACCAGCGCGGCGCCGACGTGCAGGCCGATGGAGGCCTGGTCGCCTTCGCCCAGAGACGCCATGGTCACCACGATACCCAGTACTGCCGCGACGATACCGAAACCGGGCATGCCGTCGGCAATGCCGTTGACCGCATGCGACGGGTGCTCGAGCTCTTCCTTCATGCTCAACAGTTCCATGTCGAACAAGCCTTCGAGCTCGTGGGGGGCCATGTTGCCGGTGGACATGATGCGCAGGTAGTCGCAGATGAAGGCAGTCATGCGTTCATCACCCAGCACCGCTGGGTATTTGGCAAAGATCGGGCTGGCCGCGGCGTCCTCGATATCGCCCTCGATCGCCATCATGCCTTCGCGACGGCTCTTGTTGAGGATTTCGTACACCAGGCCCAGCACTTCCAGGTAGAAAGTATGGGTGAAGCGCGTGCCGAACATCTTCAGCGACTTCTTGATTACATGCATGGTCATGTAACCGGGGTTGGCCTGCATGAAGGCGCCAAAGGCTGCACCGCCGATGATCAGCACTTCGAACGGCTGGATCAGTGCCGCGATCTTGCCGTGGGAGAGCACATATCCGCCGAGCACGCTCGCGAATACGACGATGATGCCGATAATTTTAGCCATAGGTTCAAAGCACTTGCTGTCGTGGTCAGGATGAGGGACGGGAGCTTTAAAACTCTTCTTCTACTTATCGGCAGAACTGCGCCAGACTATAGCCACTCAAAGCGAAAAGCCAGTTCGGACTGATGTCAAAATGCCAATGGAATCCAAGGTGCCCACTCAGAATCCGCGTACGCTAGAGGCCTGGGTAAAGCTGCTCGACGGTATTCGTGTTCCGGTACCGAAGCAGAGTTACGACCGGGTCATGGGCGCTATCAACGATAGCCGCCGTTCGCTTCGCGATATCGCCGAACTGATGCAGGACAGCCCGGCCCTGGTGCTGTCGGTGATGCGCGAGGCCAATCATCCCGCCAACGCCAGCCAGGCAGAACCCGCCGAAAGCCTGGAAATCGCCCTTAACAGGCTGGGCCTGGCGCGCAGCAGGGAATTGCTTACCCGCCTGCCAGCGCTGCCGGACGACGACATACCGCCGGTACTGCGGCAGTTCCTGCTGATCAGCCAGCATGCTTCGCAGCAAGCCAGCGGCCTGTTCGCCAGCCGCCTGGCGCGGCTGTGGCAGGAAATTCACTGGGGTAGCCTGCTGTTCCTCTCGCCCCTATGGCCGATGGCCCTGGCCTACCCCAAGCTGCTCGATGCCTGGGAACTGCGGGTTATCCACAAGGGCGAAGTGGCGCAAGAGGTCGAGCTCGAGCTGTTTGGCGTGCGCATCCTGGCACTGTGCCAAGCCATGGCTGAACACTGGCGCCTGTCGCAATGGGTAACCCAGGGTTACCGCATGCTGCTCGAAGAGCGTGAGCAGCTGGGGCAGATACTGAGCATCGCCCGCGACGAAGACCTGCTCAGCCAACAGCACCGCCTGGACGAGGCGCCGGCACTGAGCCGCTGGTTCAACCAGCCGGCCAATACCGTGCTGCTGGCCAACAACCTGGCCCTGGCGGCACAGGTAGGCTGGGACAACCCGCACCTGCTGCGCTGGCAATTGCTCACCGCGCTGTACCTGCAGACCACACTGGAGGACGTGCAACAGCAAGTTCACCAACAAGCCGCCGCCAGTGCCCGCCGGCACGCCAGGCATGCCTTGTTCCACCCTGCCGAGGCCTTGATCTGGCCCTGGGAACAGCGTCGCCCGCATCCGGACATGCTGACGCCACCACCGCCTTCCAGCGAGGCGCTCGGCCATTGGCGCAAGCTGTGCCAGGAGCTGCTGGCACAGCCCAGCCCGTTCACCAATACCGTGCATCTGGCCACCCAGGCCCGCGAAGCACTGTTGGCCTGCGGCATGCAGCGCATCATGCTGCTGACCCTGGACAAGGCCAGTGATTACCTGCGCGTGCAGCAAACTGCCGGCTTGCCCAAGGAGGCTGCAGCCATCGCCTTGCCTGTCACACAGAGCAAGCTTTTGCAGAAACTGGTCGGGCAGGCCGCGCAGCTGCGCCTGTCACCAGACAACCATGCCCAGTTCGCGGCCCTGCTGCCGGCCCCATTGCGTGCGTTCTTCCGTAGCGAACACCTGTTGCTGCGCTCGCTGGCAGTCAACAACCAGGTACTGATGCTGGCGGTGGCCGACCAAGGCGGCAAACCGCTGGCCGATGTCAGTGTCCAGGCGTTCGGCAAAACCGCGCAATGTATCGAGCGCGCCCTTGCGGTGTTTGCCAACCGCAATGCCTGACCCTTGCGCTACAATCGCCCCTCTTTCCACACTGGAGACCGTGGATGACTGATTTTGCCGGACTACCGCTGGTGATCGAGCCCGCGGACCTGCTTGCGCGCCTGGCTTCCCCCCAGCTGATCCTGGTCGACCTGAGCAGCGCCAACCGCTATGTCAGCGGTCATATCCCGGGCGCCCGCTTCGTCGAAGGCAAGCGCACCCAGCTGGGCATGCCGCCCGCGCCGGGGCTTTTGCCGGCCATTGGCGACCTGGAAAAACTGTTCAGCGAACTCGGCCACCGGGATGATGCGGTCTACGTGGTGTACGACGATGAGGGCGGCGGCTGGGCCGGGCGCTTCATCTGGCTGCTCGACGTCATCGGCCACAAGGCCTGCCATTACCTCAATGGCGGCATCCAGGCCTGGCCGGCGGACAAGCTCTCGACGGAGGCACCCGCGCCCGCCACCGCACCGGTACGCCTGCAATTGCACAGCGAACCGACTGCCACTCGCGAATACCTGCAAAGCCGCCTGGGCGCCGATGACCTGGTGATCTGGGATGCCCGCGCCCCGCAAGAATTCTCTGGTGAAAAGGTCCTGGCAGCCAGGGGTGGCCATATACCCGGCGCGGTCAACTTTGAATGGACGGCCGGCATGGACCTCAACGACCATCTGCGCATCCGCAAGGACATCGCCGAAGTCCTCCAGCAACTGGGCATCACCCCCGACAAGGAGGTGATCACCCATTGCCAGTCCCACCGCCGCTCCGGTTTTACCTACCTGGTGGCCAAAGCCCTCGGCTATCCACGCGTCAAGGCCTATGCCGGCTCGTGGAGCGAATGGGGCAACCACCCGGACACGCCTGTAGAAGTTTAAGGAACCTGCATGAAATCCCGTCTGTTCATCATCAGCCAGTACCTGCTGCCGCACCATCTTCTGTCGCGGCTCGCCGGCTGCGTCGCCGAGTGCCGCTCACGCTGGTTCAAGAATGCCTTCACCGCCTGGTTCGCCAAGCGCTACCAGGTGAACATGAACGAGGCACTGGTCGAAGACCTCACCGCCTACGAGCACTTCAATGCCTTCTTCACCCGTGCCCTCAAGCCGGGTGCACGCCCGCTGGATGAAACCCCGGGGGCAATCCTGTGCCCGGCCGATGGCGCTGTGAGCCAGCTGGGCCCGATCGAGCACGGTCGCATCTTCCAGGCCAAGGGCCACAGCTTCAGCGCTCTGGAGCTGCTCGGCGGCGACCCGGCGCTGGCCGCCCCGTTCATGGGTGGTGAATTCGCTACCATCTACCTGTCACCGAAGGACTACCACCGCGTGCACATGCCGCTGGCCGGTACCCTGCGCGAAATGGTCTATGTGCCAGGTCGCCTGTTCTCGGTTAACCAGACCACCGCAGAAAACGTCCCCGAGCTGTTTGCCCGCAACGAGCGTGTGGTGTGCCTGTTCGACACCGAGCGCGGGCCGATGGCCGTCGTGCTGGTGGGGGCGATGATCGTTGCCTCGATCGAGACCGTGTGGGCCGGCCTGGTCACTCCGCCCAAGCGCGAACTTAAAACCTTCCGCTATGACGAAGGCAGCCGTGCGCCGATCCATCTGGAGAAGGGTGCGGAACTGGGCCGCTTCAAGCTGGGCTCCACGGCTATCGTGCTGTTTGGGCCGGAGCAGGTGAAGTGGGCTGAAACCCTGGGTGCCGGTTCGGCAACGCGCATGGGTGAGCTGTTGGCGGTTCCCGCGCAGGCTTGATTCTGGCAAAAAATGAAAAGGCCCGGCATGACTGAAGTCATGCAGGGCCTTTTTGTCAGCGAGGCTTGTGTCAACCCCGCGCGTCGCGGTCGCGCAGCCCCAGCAGATACAGCACGCCGTCCAGCCCCAGAGTCGAGATGGCCTGCTTGGCCGATTGACGTACCAGTGGCTTGGCGCGGAAGGCGACGCCCAGGCCGGCCAGCGACAGCATCGGCAGGTCGTTGGCACCGTCACCTACAGCAATGGTCTGCTCCAGTTGCAGGCCCTCTTCGCTCGCCAAATGCTGCAGCAGTTCTGCCTTGCGCTGGGCATCGACGATGGGCTCGACGGCCACGCCGGTCACCTTGCCATCGACCACTTCCAGCTCGTTGGCGAACACATAATCGATGCCCAAGCGTGCCTGCACCTGCTTGGCAAAGTAGGTGAAGCCACCCGAAAGGATTGCAGTCTTGTAGCCCATGCGCTTGAGCTCGGCGAACAGGTTCTCGGCACCTTCGGTGAGGCGCAGCGAAGCACCGATCTGGTCCAGCACACCAACATCCAGGCCTTTGAGCAGCGCCATGCGCTCCTTGAAGCTGGCGCGAAAGTCCAGTTCGCCGCGCATTGCACGTTCGGTGATCGCCGCCACCTGCTCGCCGACACCTGCAGCCTTGGCCAGTTCGTCGATGACTTCGGCCTCGATCAGGGTCGAATCCATGTCAAACACGGCCAGGCGGCGGTTGCGACGGAACAGGTCGTCCTTCTGGAAGGCGATGTCGATGTTCAGCGCTTCGGACAATGCAAAGAAGTCGGCGCGCAGCGCCTGGGCATCGCTTGGCTCACCGCGGACGGAAATTTCCAGGGCAGCCTTGCCTTTCTCGCGCTGCGCGCCCAGCGCAACACGTGCAGACAGGCGCTCGATCCGCTCGATGGTCAGGCCATATTGGCTGATGACCGCGCTGACACTCTGCAGTTGCTCCGGGGTGATCTTGCGGCTGAGGACGGTAGCGATATAGCGAGCCTCGCCCTGACCATCGGCCCAGTGCTGGTAATCGGACTCGGAAATCGGCGTGTAGCGGGCCTGCAGATTCAGCTCATGGGCCTTGGACTGCACGCTTTGCAACAGGCTGGTGGCCACTTCGTTGTCCGGTATATCGACCAGAATGCCGAACGACAGGGTGCCGTGCATGACAGCCAGGCCGATGTCGAGAATGTTCACACCGCCCTGGAGCAGGACGCCGGTGATGGCGGCAGTGAGACCCGGGCGGTCCTCACCGGTGATGTTGATCAGAACGATTTCGCGCACAACCTGGCTCCGACTTCGATGAAAAATGCGCATTCTACCGATTTTCCGTGACCATCGGGCGCCAACGATACTTTGCCGACAAAACTCGGGTCGCTATACTGCGCGCACTTTCATGCCATTAAGAGCCGCGCTCTGTGAACCGGCCCACGCCCGTCAAACCAGACAACTTCTTCCTCATGATCTTCCGTGCCCTGCGCCAACGTCGCGTTCCCCTGGCACTGCGCATCGCCAGCACCAACATTTTCTTGGTGGCGCTGGCGCTGGTGATCTATGCCTGCGTGATGGGTCTGCAGTTCAAGCAGGCCATGCACGAGCAGGCTGACGCCCTTGGCCAGAGCCTGACCACCCAGACAGCCACATCGGCGACCGAGCTGCTGGTGTCCAACGACATCCTCAGCCTCAACGTGCTGTTGGGCAACCTGGTGAAGAACCCGCTGGTGGCCCATGCGGCTATATATAGCGTGGATAGCCGCATCCTGGCCGAGGCCGGGCAGCGCCCACGCAACAGCCTGCTGGGTGAGGCCGAAGGCCTGTACCAGACCAAGATCACCTTCCAGGACGTGACCGCCGGGCAACTGCGCATCAGCCTGGACATGAGCCAGTTCCAGCAGCCGATGCTGATCAGCCTGCAGAGCATGGGCATCCTGGCCGCGATCCTGCTGGCCCTGGCGCTGAGCCTGAGCCTGCGCCAAGGCCGCCACATCACCCTGCCGCTGCTGCAACTGCGCGTATGGTTGCGCGACCCGCACCCCTACACCCCGGCAATCGATCGTCAGGATGAGATCGGCGATATTGCCCGCCAGCTGCATGCCCGCCTGGCCCCGCCGCCACCTCCGGAGCCTGAGCCGGATGAGTACGAAGACGAAGACGACTTCGACGACCTGCACGATACCCCTGCGCCGGTCAAAGCCGCGCCACGGGCCAAGGTTGCCGCCCAGGTAGACGACGAAGACGACGATGAAGCCTTTGCCGGCCTGCTGGACCACGAAGAAAGCGCGCCGAAGGCCGCCGTAGTCGACTCCGACGAGCCGCAGAGCACTGCGGTGCTGGCCGTTCAGCTAGGCTCGCAGGAGCAACTGCGCCGGCTGCCACGCACCCGCCTGACCGAGCTGCTGGAACGCTACCGCGACTGCCTGGAGCAGGCCGCGTCGCTGTACGATGGCGAGACCCACACGCTCAACGACGGCAGCACTCTGGTGCTGTTCCACAGCCGCGACTGCGGCGAGGATTACCTGACCAACGCAATCTGCTGCGGCGAGCTGCTGCGCGCCCTCGGCCACGCCCTGCAGATCGAGGTAGCCGACAGCGGCATCACCTTGCAACTGCAACTGGGCCTGGCCTTGGGCGATGACCTGCATGGGCTGGAACAGGTAGACCTGCTGATGACCGAAAAAGCCCAGGACGCCCTGGCTCTTTCCCAGCACAGCCGCAACCTACTGCTGGTGGAGCGGCAGATCAGTGATGACTCGCTGATTCGCCAGCGTGCGCGGATTCGGCCGATTGCCAGCCCTGAAGGCGCCTGCTGTGTCGAGCGCTTGATGGAGCCTTACCCCTCGATGCTGGAGCGACAGTTGGCGCGGATGCACGAGCGCAGGGCCTGATATCGAGCCCCCTGCTCTGACACCCACAAAAAAGCCCGCACATGTGCGGGCTTTTTTGTATCTGGGGGCAAACATCAGAACCGATAAACTTCCATATCGGTCCGGATAGGGGAAGCCATGGGGATCTTCGACTTCTCCGGTGTTTTCTTGACCTGAACCGGTGCTGCAGGCTTCTTGCGCGACTCTTCGGCAATCGCTGGCTGGTTGGCCAAGGGTTTGACTGCAGCGCTCAACTGCTCTGCCAGCTTCTGCAACAACTGCCCCTGAGCCTGCACCTGCGACGACTCGCTGCCTTCGTGCGGCTGCTCGAGGTGAACGATACGGTTGTCGCGCACATTGCCGCGACGGTCCAGCAAACGCCATTGCGCGTCGAGGATGGCCGGCTGGTTCTTGCCCGAGTCCAGGCGGGTGATCGACAGCAATACCTGTACGTCAGGCGAGAAGCCACTGCTGGCCGGCGCCAGAACCACCCGTTGGCTGTCCAGGCGCCAGGCCAGCTGACGCACCAACAGTTGATCGATGTCTGCCGACAGGCTACCGGCCCAACGACCGTCCGTCGCCGAACTCAGGCTGCCATCAGCCTGGCGCTGCAAAAAGGTTTCACGCTGCAGGTAATCGGCAACCGATACCGGGCCGAGCACCACGGCCATGCCCGCACTCTGCGAGGGCTGGCCAGGATCACCGCTGTCGAGCTGATAGAGGGCAACCGGCTGATGCATGCTGCATCCGCTCAGCCCCAGCAGGCCCGTCATCAATAGCGCAAATGGAAGGCGCAGAAATTTCATTCATCCCATCCAGGCGGTCGCCACCAGGCTAACCGCATTGATACTGATATAGATTCAATCGGGCACACGGCCACGCCGGCACCACAAGGGCACTATCATCCGCGAAATGTCGGTCCGACTCCAGCATTTCTGCCTGGAACGGCGCTGAAATTGCCGCCCCAGACATTTCTACCGGTTACGCCGGAACTTCCACCTGCAAACCGTCAACGCGCTGGAACCCGCGCGGCAGCTTGCTACCCCGCCGTCCACGCTCGCCCTTGTAATGCTCAAGGTCGTCCGGCTTCAAAGACAGGGTACGCTTGCCAGCTTGCAATACAAGGGTCGCGCCCTCGGGGATCACCGCCAGATCTGTAACATATTCTTCACGGCTGGCGACCCGATCACCGGGCACACCGATGATCTTGTTGCCCTTGCCTTTGCCCAGTTGTGGCAGGTCAGCGACCTTGAACACCAACAAGCGGCCTTCGGTGGTCACTGCCGCCAGCCAGTCCTGCTCACGGTTGGCCACCGGGCGCGGGCCGATGACCTTGGCACCGTTAGGCAGGCTGAGCAGCCCCTTGCCGGCCTTGTTCTTGGCCTGCAGGTCCTCACCTTTGACCACAAAGCCGTAACCGGCATCCGATGCCACCACGTACAGCGCATCATCGTCCGGCAACAGCACGCACTCGAAGGTAGCCCCCGGCGGCGGCGTCAGGCGACCGGTCAGCGGCTCGCCCTGGCCACGCGCCGATGGCAAGGTATGCGCCGCCACAGAGTAGCTGCGCCCGGTGGAGTCGATGAGCACGGCAAACTGGTTGGAACGCCCCGCCGCTGCAGCCTTGAAGCCATCCCCGGCCTTGTACGACAGGCCGGTTGCATCGATATCGTGGCCTTTGGCGCAACGCACCCAGCCTTTTTCCGACAGCACGACCGTGACTGGCTCCGTCGGCATCAGCTCGTTTTCCGACAGCGCCTTGGCTTCGGCGCGCGCGACGATCGGCGACCGGCGGTCGTCGCCGTAAGTTTCCGCATCCTTGATCAGTTCGCTGCGCACCAGCTTGCGTAGCTTGGCATCGCTGCCGAGCAGGGCCAGCAGCTTGGCCTGCTCCTTGAGCAGTTCGTCCTGCTCACCGCGGATTTTCATCTCCTCCAGACGGGCCAGCTGGCGCAGGCGCGTCTCGAGGATGTAGTCGGCCTGGATTTCGGTGAGGTCGAAACGAGCGATCAATGCCTGCTTGGGATGCTCCTCGGTACGGATGATGTGGATGACTTCATCGAGGTTGAGGAATGCAGTGAGCAAGCCTTCCAACAGGTGCAGGCGCCTCTCGACCTTCTCCAGGCGATGCTGCAGGCGGCGACGAACGGTACCGATACGGTACTGCAGCCACTCCAGGAGCAAGGCACGCAGGTTCTTGAGCTGCGGCCGGCCATCCAGGCCGATGATGTTGACGTTGACCCGATAGCTGCTTTCCAGCTCGGTAGTGGCGAACAGGTGCTGCATCAGTTCATCGGCATCCACCCGATTGGAGCGTGGGATGATCACGATACGGCAGGGGTTTTCATGGTCCGACTCGTCACGCAGGTCAGCGACCATCGGCAGCTTCTTCGCCTGCATCTGCGCGGCGATCTGCTCCAGCACCTTGGCCCCGGAGACCTGGTGCGGCAACGCAGTGACGACAATGTCGCCGTCCTCGACCCGGTATACGGCGCGCATACGGATCGAACCGCGGCCGCTTTCGTAGATCTTGAGGATCTCGGCACGCGGCGTGATGATTTCGGCTTCGGTCGGGTAGTCCGGCCCCTGGATGTGTTCACACAGTTGCTCAAGGGTGGCCTTGGGCTCGTCGAGCAGGCGTACACAGGCACTGGCCACTTCGCGCAGGTTATGTGGCGGCACGTCGGTGGCCATGCCGACGGCAATACCGGTGGTGCCGTTTAGCAGGATGTTCGGCAGCCGTGCCGGCAATACTGCAGGCTCCTGCAGGGTACCGTCGAAGTTGGGCACCCAGTCCACGGTACCCTGGCCCAGCTCACCGAGCAGCACCTCGGAGTAGCGCGACAGGCGCGCTTCGGTGTAACGCATCGCCGCGAACGACTTCGGATCGTCCGGCGCACCCCAGTTACCCTGGCCATCGACCAGCGTGTAGCGGTAGCTGAACGGCTGCGCCATCAGCACCATGGCTTCGTAGCAGGCCGAATCGCCGTGGGGGTGGAATTTACCGAGCACGTCGCCGACGGTACGCGCCGACTTCTTGTGCTTGGCATCGGCATCGAGCCCCAACTCGCTCATGGCATAGACGATGCGTCGTTGCACAGGCTTGAGGCCGTCGCCGATGTGCGGCAAGGCCCGATCCATGATCACGTACATGGAATAGTTGAGGTAGGCCTGTTCGGTGAAGTCAGCCAGCGAACGGCGTTCGACGCCGTCGAGGCTGAGTTCCAGTGAGTCGCTCATGCGGGCCTCGTCATTTCAGGTTCTGGCGCAGCAGCATGGTGCCGCCGCGCTGGGTAAATTCAAGTTGTTTCAGAGCGCTCATGCCGAGCAGCACCGTCTGCCCATCCAGCCCCGGCACCACCAGGGCGCGCACGCCCTGCAGGCGGATGTCCCCCAGTTGCAGGCTGTCCAGACGCGTGCGGTACCCTTCGGTGCGACCGTTGGCGGTGCTGAGGATGACCGGGCTGCCACGTTGCAGGCTCAGGTCACG
Organism: Pseudomonas sp. TR47; assembly: GCF_044143025.1. Taxonomy (NCBI): domain Bacteria; kingdom Pseudomonadati; phylum Pseudomonadota; class Gammaproteobacteria; order Pseudomonadales; family Pseudomonadaceae; genus Pseudomonas; species Pseudomonas sp. TR47. The sequence continues at coordinate 30,595 of NZ_JBHFCS010000025.1, forward strand.
GGCCAGCGCCTCGGGGATCGCCACGTCGGTGGCCCCGGTATCGAGCATGAAATGCACAGCCTTGCCGTTGATCGCGCCATCTGCCACGAAATGGCCCTGGCCATTACCCAGCAGGCGCACTTCGATGAAGCCTTCGCCGTGCTCGGACTGCACCTGGGTATTGGGGTTGCGCTCGCGCGCCTCCCACTCACCGAAAAAGCGCGTAGCCAGGAACATCGCCGCCGCCCAGGCGACGATCATCAGTACCCTGCCCGCACGCTTGCCCGGTGGCTGGCTCATGGTGTGGCACTCCAACCGCCCTGCGGCGCGGCGAAGCGCCAGACGACCGGCCGGCTTTCACCATCGGCGCGGTCAGCGTTGTTGTTGTCAAGACCGATCCATGCGCCCTTGGTATCGATGACCAGCGCTTCGGCCAGGCCGAACGGCTGATCATAGCGTCGCTCGGGTACCAGAGCATCGGCTGCGAACGACCAGCAGCGCTCGACCTCACCGCTGTCGGCATGGCGTCGGCACACACGGTATGCATTACGTTCGAGGGTGAACAGCTTGCCCTCGAACCAGGCCAGGTCGGCGAAATCACGCGAAAGCGCACGGGCATTGGGCATTTGAGGCGGTTGCATCTCGACCCCGGCTTCACTGAGCAGTACGCAAGTGCGTCCGCACGTCCATACCGACTGCTGGCGCTCTATCTTTACCAAGCCGCGGCGCTCACGCTCGGCCGCAAGCCACAGGCGGTCACCGGCAGGGTTGATCGCCAGGCCTTCGAACAGGGCATTGAAGTTCAGCAGCATGCCAGTGGCCCTGGCCTGGCGCATCATCGCCGGGTCAACCCTGAGCCAGGCAGGCGCGCCTACGACCGGCAGTTGCAGCACGGCCACATGCGCTTCGCTGACCAGGTAGATATTACCGGCCTGATCGCAAGTGATACCTTCGTAATCAAACTGGCCACCACGAATGTACGACACCGCCCAGTTGCGCGACTTCAGCCCCCAAGGCAGCCCGCTCTCCGGCACCGGGGGCGGGGAAAAGGTCAAAGGCTGGGCGCGCCACACCTCATTGTGCTGGTCGAAGCGGTAGATACGGTCATCATCACGGTCTGAAACACCCCACAGCGCACCCCGGCAAAAAGCCAGCCCGGACAGATTGCCGCCGCGCATGCCGTCAATCGGATGCTCGGATGCCAGCTTCAGCTCCGGCCAGTCGGCTGCCAGGCTCGGCAGAGTAACCAGCGTCAATAAAACCGCGACAAACAGACGAATCAAACCAGAACCTCGGCCAGATTGCCTTTGGTCTCCAGCCAGTTCTTGCGATCGCCCGCGCGTTTCTTGGCCAGCAGCATATCCATGATTTCGGTAGTACCCTGCAGGTCATCCAGTGTCAGCTGGACCAGGCGCCGGGTGTTCGGGTCCATGGTGGTTTCGCGCAATTGCGGCGGGTTCATCTCGCCCAGCCCCTTGAAGCGGGTGACCTGTGGCTTGCCACGCTTTTTCTCGGCCACCAGGCGGTCGAGAATGCCGTCGCGTTCAGCCTCGTCGAGGGCGTAGTAGATTTCCTTGCCAAGGTCGATACGGTACAGCGGCGGCATGGCGACATAGACGTGGCCTGCTTCGACCAACGGACGGAAGTGCTGGACGAACAGCGCGCACAGCAGGGTCGCGATGTGCAGGCCGTCGGAGTCGGCGTCGGCGAGGATGCAGATCTTGCCGTAGCGCAATTGCGACAGGTCGGCAGCGCCCGGGTCGACACCGATGGCCACGGCGATGTTGTGCACTTCCTGGCTGGCCAGTACCTCGCCACCGTCCACTTCCCAGGTATTAAGGATTTTGCCGCGCAGCGGCAGGATCGCCTGGAATTCCTTGTCACGAGCCTGCTTGGCAGAGCCACCGGCCGAATCACCCTCGACCAGGAACAGCTCGGCCCGCATTGGGTCCTGGCCTGCGCAGTCGGCCAGCTTGCCCGGCAGCGCAGGGCCCTGAGTGACGCGCTTGCGCTCGACTTTCTTGCTGGCCTTGAGGCGGCGGCCGGCGTTGCTGATGGCCAGTTCCGCCAGTTGCATGCCCAGCTCGGGGTGTGCATTGAGCCACAGGCTGAAGGCATCCTTGACCACGCCCGAAACGAATGCCGCAGCCTCGCGGGACGACAGGCGCTCTTTGGTCTGCCCAGAGAACTGTGGCTCCTGCATTTTCATCGAGAGCACGAAAGTGATGCGTTCCCAGACGTCTTCGGGCGCCAGCTTGACCCCACGCGGCAGCAGGTTGCGGAACTCGCAGAACTCGCGCATGGCATCGAGCAGCCCCTGACGCAGGCCATTGACGTGGGTACCGCCCTGGGCGGTGGGGATCAGGTTGACGTAGCTTTCCTGAACACTGTCACCACCTTCTGGCAGCCACAGCAAGGCCCAGTCCACGGCTTCCTTGTTACCGGCCAGGCTGCCGCAGAAGGGCTCGTCCGGCAGGCGCTGGAACTCGCTGACCGAGTCGACCAGGTAGGAACGCAGGCCATCCTCGTAGTGCCATTCGACCTTCTCGCCGCTGGCCTTGTCCTCGAAGCTGACCAACAGGCCCGGGCACAATACGGCCTTGGCCTTGAGCACGTGCTTGAGGCGGCTGATGGAAAACTTGGGTGAATCGAAATACTTCGGGTCGGGGCTGAAGTACACACTGGTACCGGTGTTGCGCTTGCCGACCGTACCGACCACTTCCAGCTCGCTGGCCTTGAAGCCATCGGCGAAGGTCATCTGGTATTCATTGCCGTCCCGCTTGACGCGCACGCGCACCTGGGTCGAAAGGGCATTGACCACCGAGATGCCGACGCCGTGCAGGCCCCCGGAGAACTGGTAGTTCTTGTTGGAGAACTTGCCGCCGGCGTGCAGCTTGGTGAGGATCAGCTCGACCCCCGATACACCCTCTTCCGGATGGATATCCACCGGCATGCCGCGGCCATCATCGCTGACCTCCAGCGAGTGGTCGGCATGCAGGATGACCTGCACCGAACGGGCGTGGCCAGCCAGGGCTTCGTCGACACTGTTGTCGATGATTTCCTGGGCCAGGTGGTTCGGCCGGCTGGTATCGGTGTACATGCCCGGCCGTTTACGGACCGGGTCAAGGCCCGAGAGGACTTCGATGGCGTCTGCGTTATAGGCGCTAGCGCTGGGATTGGCCATGGGTTCTCGTCGTCAGTCTGGTGAATGCGAAAAAATCAAAATACAGAAAAATCGAGCGCCGCATACTGCCCCCGGGCAACTCCGGCGAAGGCAAGCAGGGCTGGTATCTGTTCGGCAAAACCCTGGTAGCCATGGTCGCCACCGGCCTGGATACGCAACGCGCACGCCCGGTAATAACGCTCGGCGTGACGATAGTCCAGGGTTTCATCGGCGGTCTGCAACCACACTTGATAGCGGCTGGCGTCCGCTGGGGCCGGCACTTCCAGTTCAGCGAGGGCCTGGACATGATCGTGGGTCAGTTCCCAGGTTTCGCCGCTGTAGTGGTTGCGCTGGGTGCCCAGGTAGCCGTCGAACAGTTTGTGCGGGGTGACCGCCGGGTTGATCAGCAGGGCGTTGAGGCCATGGCGCTCGGCCAGATGGGTGGCATAGTAGCCGCCGAGCGAACTGCCGACCAGCAGGGGCGCCCCCAGTTCGGCGATGGCGGCTTCGAGCTGTGCAATGGCCTGGCGCGGGTGATGGTGCAAGGCGGGTACGCGCAACTGGCCTGACAGGCCTAGCTGCTGCATCACAGCCTGGAGCTGACGCGCCTTGGTGGAGAGCGGTGAGCTGTTCAAGCCATGGATATAGAGGATGGAACCCGACATGCTGCCCCCGGAATCTTTGGCTTCGCGCCCGATGGTGGAGGCGCAGGGATGCGCAGTGTAGCGTGTTCGCCGTGTTTTGGCGCTGCGGCGGGTTTTTCGCAACAATTTTTGGGCTGCACGGCGGCCCCTGGTTTCAATAGCCCGGGCTATCAAAATCGAGCTTCACCTCAAAGTCCGTGGCCCGCTGCACCCCGGTCTCCAGCCGCCCGTCGGCATGCAGGCGCAACCACCGGTAACCCGGCTGCTCCTCGCTCACCTTGAAGTCTTCGCTACGAGCGGCGAACTGTATGCAGGTCGATGGCGTGGCCAGCAGGCGCAAACCGCCACGCAGCTCATCCCACTCCTGATGAATATGCCCCCAAAGCAGCGCCTTCACCTGTGGATAACCCTCAAGCCGGCGCAACAATTCGTCAGCATTGCGCAAACCGATCGGTGCGATCCAGGCGCAGCCGATATCCACAGGTTGATGGTGACAGCAGATCAGGCAATGGCGCCCACCTGCCGACAAGAGCGCATCATCGAGCAGCGACAGCTGTGACGGCTCAAGCAGCCCATGGGTCGCACCCTGCACCGCCGAATTGAGCATGATGATACGCCAGGCGCCGATATCGGTTACCGCCTGCACCAGCTCCGGCGCCACCTCGGCCATGACCCTGGCTTCATCATGATTACCCGGCAACCAGCGCGCCGGTACGGCGAAGTCACCCGTCAGATCACGGAACGCCTGATACGAGGCAGCACTGCCATCCTGCGAAAGATCACCGGTGCACAGCAGCAAATCGATACACGGCTGTTCGCGGCGCACCTGGGCGATCACATGGCGCAGGCTGTCGCGCGTGCGCAGCCCCAGCAGCGTGCCCGCAGGGTCAGCGAACAGGTGAGCGTCAGTCAATTGCACCACGCATACGGGTGCCTGAGAGGGGTCTGGGTGCGGCACCGGCCGTCTCCTCGGGGAATTCAGCACGAATTATGGCGGGGGATTGGTTGCGAGCAAATAGTCGAAACCGACCGGCATCACATTTCAGCGCACACTTGCCAGCTCGTGACCACAGGCCAGGCAGTGGCTCAGCCATTCCCCGAGAAACAGATTGAGCTGGGCCTTTTCATCCGGCTGGTGCATGGACTGGTTGGGATACGGGTAGATGCTGCGCAGGCGCCGGGTATGCTCGGCGCTGACCACTTCGGCCATGCGCGCATCGTGGTACACCTGCACCTCCAGGTGGGGCACCGGCAGCCAAGGCAGGCTGTGCTCCTGGCGCACCCGCAGGGTGGTGGTGTAGGGGCAGGCCAGCACCACATCGAGCACCAGCACGCCGAGCATCTGGTCGCCCTGGGTCATGCCGATGCGGCGCGAACTCTGCGTGGTACGCATGTCGGGAAGCAGGCGCATGAGCCGGGCGTAGTTGGCCTCACAGGCTGCCTGCAGCCCGGCCAGATCGACCCGATAACGCTCACGCAGCAGGTTCACTTCCACATACCTCGTACTTCATCTCTGTTGAGCGCCAGCCATTGCAGGCCAATGATCGTCGCCGCATTGCAGATGCGCCCGTCGCGCACGGCCTGCAAGGCATCTTCGAACGACCAGACCCGCACGCGGATATCCTCGCCCTCTTCTTCCAGGCCGTGCAGCCCCCCGGCGCCTTCGCTGCTGCAGCGGCCAAGGAACAGGTGCACGTATTCATCACTGCCGCCGGGCGATGGGAAATAACGGGTCATCGGCCACAGGGCGCTGAAGGTCAGACCGGCTTCTTCTTCGGCTTCACGATGCGCGACCTCTTCAGGCTGTTCGTCCTTGTCGATCAGGCCGGCGACCATCTCGATCAGCCAGGGATTGTCGACTTTATCCAGCGCGCCGACGCGAAACTGCTCGATCAACACCACTTCATCACGCAGTGGATCGTAAGGCAGCACGCAAACGGCATCATGGCGCACGAACAGTTCGCGGCTGATCTCGCGGCCCATGCCCCCGGCAAACAGCTCATGGCGCAGGCGAAGCTTGTCGAGCTTGTAGAAGCCCTGGAAGCAATTGGCCCGTTCGATGATGTCGAAGCCCTTGGGCACTGAATTCAACGCGTCTGACATGGAAATCCTCATTACCTCAAATACTGCTTCGCGCCATCCTACTCTGCACGCCTGCCTGTTTCACCCCTTTCCGGTAACCGTTCGCGCAGTCGGGACAGCGGCTCTTCTCTCTGTTAGCTTAGTGGCGAACTGAAGGCCGCGCAGGCGGTCAAAGGCCGACTTTTCCCTGTATTGCAAGGATCATCATGACACTTGTCAAACTGACTGCCGTGGCTGTGCTGGCCTTGGCCCTCGGTGCCTGCCAGAGCCTGTTCGCGCCGAATTACCGTGCCCCACTGGAGGTAAAGCGCGAGGCCTGGGAGCACGTAAAGCCAGGTTGCAGCGAGAGTGACTGCCCACTGGTGAACATTGACACCATTCACTTCCCGGACCTGCCCAAGCTCGACGGCATCGTCGAAAAACGCCTGCTGCAACTGACCGAAGACAACCAGCATGGCACCGCACCAAGCACTTTGCAGGCGTATGAGCAGCAATACCTGGCCACCGCCGACAAACGCAACAGCAGCTACCTGCAAGCCAAGGTACGTGAACAGCATGACGGGCTGGTGATCATCGAGCTGTCCAGCTACCTCGACAGCGGCGGCGCCCATGGCATGCCAGGCCGGGGCTTCATCAACTATTCGCGCAAGCTGGACAAGGTGCTGGCCCTGCAAGACATGCTGGTCCCGGGCCAGGAAGATACCTTCTGGAAAACGGTAGAAGAATCGCACCGCGCCTGGTTGATCAGCGTGGGCATGGACAAGGATGCCGAGTTCGTCAAAACCTGGCCATTCAAGAAGTCGCCGCACATCGCCCTGACGTACGGCGCAGTGGTGGTCAAATATGAGGTCTATACCATCGCGCCCTACTCCATGGGCCACGTGGAGTTGAAAATCCCCTACCCACGCCTGAACGGCGTGCTCAAGCCCGAACTGTTCCCCGGCCGCGGCTGAGACTCAGTAGCGCATGCAGCCCACCCGCCAGCAACAATGCCGGCAGGGTAGCGCCGAACTCTGGCGCTTGCGCAGCGATGCTGTGATAGGCCACCACACCCACCGCCCAGGCCAGCAGCGCCTGCCAGTGCAAACCATCAATTTGTGCTGGAAGGCGGCGGCGGCGGATCACGAAGTGGTCCGTCAGCACCACACCGAACAGCGGCGCGAACACCGAGCCGATCAGCAGCAGGAAGTTTTCGTACTGGGCAAGCGGCGCCAGCAGGGCAATCAGGGTGCATAGCACACCGATGCCCAACGCCAGGTACTCGACCTTCAGGCGTACCAGCAGACTGGTCGATACCGCAGCCGAGTGGATATCGGCAAAGGCCTTCTCCGACTCGTCCAGCAAAATCAGCAGCAACGGAATACCCAGCCCGGCACCGGCCAGGGCCAGCAGCAGCGCATTGGCCTCACCGCTCGGCGCAAAGGCCAGGGTGTAGGCCACGCCAAGGCTCATCAACCAGGTATTGCCAATGAAGTAACCCAGCACGGTCCCGCCGAACACTCGCTTGGCGCTGCGGGCAAAACGTGAGTAGTCGGCGATCAATGGCAACCAGGACAGCGGCATGGCGATGACGATGTCGAAGCCCACAGCCAGCGACATCGACCCATCTGCGCTGCGCCGCCACAGCTCGCCCAGGTCAGCCTTGGCGAACAGGTTCCAGGTCAGCCACAGGCAAGCGCCCAACAACAGCCAGATCCCCCATTTGCGCAGCACCTTGCGCACGAATGCCAGCGGCCCGCTGACCGCGAGCAGCGTAGCCAGGCCACCGAAGCAGAGGGTCCAGAACATCGGGCTGTTCCATAGACTGCCTTCACCGAAGGTGCGCGCGCCGAGCAGGCTGGCGGCGTCACGCATGACAATGATCTCGAACGCGCCCCAACCGACCAGTTGCAGCAGGTTGAGCAGCGCTGGCAGGCGCACGCCTTGGCTGCCCAGGCTCAGGCGCAGGGTGGCCATGGCGCAAAGGCCCGTATCGCTGCCAATCACGCCTGCCGCCCCAAGCAGCAGCACGCCCACGCCGGTGCCCAGGGCGATGGCCAGCACCGCGCCGGCCAGGCCCAGGCCTGGAGCGAGCATCGCGCCAACCTGCAGGACCATCAGGCCGATACCGAGGGAAAACCAGAGCGAGAACAGGTCGCGACCACCGAACGGGCGTTGGCTGGTGGGGACAGGGTGGTCGGGGGAAAAATGGCTGGGAGTTGTCATTGTTGTTACTCGACAAAAGAAAACAAATCGACACGGTCGTTGCAGGAGCGGCGCACCGGCAAGGCCGCTCCTGCAACAGATCAGCGCTGCGGCTTACACCTTGTGGTACAGCTGGCTGCCTTCCTGGCGGAACCGTTCGGCCTGCTCGCGCATCCCCTCCTCAACCGATACATCCACCGCATCGATGCGCAGGTTGGCGGCGTATTCCCGTACTTCCTGGGTGATTTTCATCGAGCAGAACTTCGGCCCGCACATCGAGCAGAAGTGCGCGACCTTGGCCGATTCCTTCGGCAGGGTTTCATCGTGGAAGGCCCGTGCGGTGTCAGGGTCCAGGCCCAGGTTGAACTGGTCCTCCCAGCGGAACTCGAAACGCGCCTTGGACAGGGCATTGTCACGGATCTGCGCGCCCGGATGGCCCTTGGCAAGGTCGGCTGCATGCGCGGCGATCTTGTAAGTGATGATGCCGGTCTTGACGTCATCCTTGTTCGGCAGGCCCAGGTGCTCCTTGGGGGTGACGTAGCACAGCATGGCGCAGCCGAACCAGCCGATCATGGCCGCACCGATGCCCGAGGTGATGTGGTCGTAACCAGGCGCAATGTCGGTGGTCAAAGGGCCGAGGGTGTAGAACGGCGCTTCGTCGCAGCACTCCAGCTGCTTGTCCATGTTCTCCTTGATCAGCTGCATCGGCACATGGCCAGGGCCTTCGATCATGCACTGCACGTCGTGCTTCCAGGCGATCTTGGTCAGCTCGCCAAGGGTTTCCAGCTCACCGAACTGCGCAGCGTCGTTGGCATCGGCAATCGAGCCTGGGCGTAGCCCGTCACCGAGCGAGAAGCTCACGTCGTAAGCCTTCATGATTTCGCAGATCTCATCGAAATGCGTGTACAGGAAATTCTCCTGGTGATGCGCCAGGCACCACTTGGCCATGATCGAACCGCCGCGGCTGACGATACCGGTGACCCGCTTGGCGGTCAGTGGCACGTAGCGCAGCAGCACGCCAGCATGGATGGTGAAGTAGTCCACGCCCTGCTCGGCCTGCTCGATCAGCGTGTCGCGGAACAGCTCCCAGGTCAGGTCCTCGGCAACCCCGCCGACCTTCTCCAGGGCCTGGTAGATCGGTACGGTACCAATGGGTACCGGCGAGTTGCGGATGATCCACTCGCGGGTTTCATGGATGTGCTTGCCGGTCGACAGGTCCATGACCGTGTCCGAGCCCCAGCGAATACCCCAGGTCAGCTTGGCCACTTCCTCCTCGATCGAGGAACCCAGGGCGCTGTTGCCGATGTTGCCGTTGATCTTCACCAGGAAGTTGCGGCCGATGATCATCGGCTCCAGTTCCGTGTGGTTGATGTTGGCCGGGATGATCGCGCGGCCGCGGGCGATTTCCTCGCGCACGAATTCGGCGGTGATCTCTTTGGGGATGTTGGCGCCGAAGCTGTGGCCGGCGTGCTGCTGCTTGAGCAAGCCAGCAGCGCGGGCCTCCTGCAGCTTCATGTTCTCGCGGATGGCGACGTATTCCATCTCGGCGGTGATGATGCCTTGGCGGGCGTAGTGCATCTGCGAGACGTTGGCGCCAGCCTTGGCGCGGCGCGGGTTGCGCACATGGTTGAAGCGCAGCTTGGCCAGTTCGGCGTCGTTCAGCCGCTGCTGGCCGAAGTTCGAGCTCAGCCCACCTAGGCGCTCGGTATCGCCACGGGCGTCGATCCAGGCCGAACGCACATCGGCCAGGCCTTTGCGCACATCGATGATGACGTCAGGATCGGTGTAGGGGCCGGAAGTGTCATAGACCATCACCGGCGCGTTGGCTTCGCCGCCAAAGTCGGTGGGGGTGTCGTGCAGGCTGATTTCGCGCATCGGCACGCGTATGTCCGGGCGCGAGCCCTCGACATAGACCTTGCGCGAACGCGGGAAGGGTTGCACGGACTGCTGATCGACTTGCGCCGACTCGCTGAGGTTGATCGTTTTTTCTTGTTTGCTCATCACAGGCTCCAGACAGCTTCCTAGCGGTGGAATGTCGGGGAGAACCTGAAAGACGCGGACGCACCCCTTGGCGGGCATGCAGTGCCGGATACATGGAGTGCCTTGAGCTGCTTGCAGCTGCGACATTCCCGGACCTGGCACAAGAGGCTCCCCGGGAAGGCGAGCAATCTTGTTCCCTACGCAGGCGCTAACCTGATCAGGTTCAACGGGATCCGCACCTATGCGATCTCAGCCTTTGCTTCAAGGCACCCCGACAAGAACGTGCGCAGTCTAGACTGGAGTGGCCGGCAAAGCCAAGCGTGTAAAACGGGGGGATGATGAAAGGCACAGCCAACGATTGTTGCCAGTTGCGCATGGCACTACACTGCCTCAACGCTCGATACTCAACAGTTCAGTAATTAAATTTCGTACAAGGATTGCCTCTATGCTGCGCAAACTTTCACTGGCGATTGCCGTGTCTTGTGCGTCCAACGGAGTGGCCTGGGCAGCGGATGTGCCCATGACGGTCAAGACTGACCTGGTCAGCGTCTACCAGGAAGCGGTCGACAACAACGCCGATCTTGCCGCCGCGCGCGCCGATTATGGCGCGCGCCGCGAAGTGGTGCCCCAGGCCCGCGCCGGCCTGCTGCCCAACCTGTCGGCAGGTGCCGAAATGATGAACACCCGCACCAAGCTCGACGAACCCTCGATCACCTCCAACCGCAGCGGCAACGCCTGGAGTGCAACCCTGGCGCAACCTGTCTTCCGCGCCGACCGCTGGTTCCAGTTGCAGGCCGCCGAAGCTGTCAATGAGCAGGCAGCGCTGGAGTTGTCTGCCACCGAACAGAATCTGATCCTGCAGACCGCGCAAAGCTACTTTGCCGTGCTGCGAGCCCAGGACAACCTTGCAGCCACCAAGGCCGAAGAATCGGCTTTCAAGCGCCAGCTCGACCAGTCCAACGAACGTTTCGATGTCGGCCTGTCCGACAAGACCGACGTGCTGCAGTCCCAGGCCAGCTATGACACCGCCCGGGCCAACCGGATCATCGCCGAACGCCAGGTGCAGGATGCCTTCGAGGCATTGGTGACCCTCACCAACCGCGAATACACGTCGATCCAGGGCGTTGTCCACACCTTGCCCATACAGGTGCCCACGCCCAACGATGCCAAGGCCTGGGTCGAGACTGCCGGGCGGCAGAACCTCAGCCTGCTGGCAACCAACTACGCAGTCGATGCCGCCGAAGAAACCCTGCGCCAGCGCAAGGCCGGCCACGCCCCGACCCTGGATGCGGTAGCCAAGTACCAGAAAGGCGACAACGACAGCCTGGGCTTCACCAACCCTTCGCAACTGGGCGTGCCCTACAGCGGTGACGTGGAGCAGACCAGCATCGGCCTGCAACTGAACATTCCGATCTACAGCGGCGGCCTGACCAGCTCGCAGGTACGCGAGGCATACCAGCGCCTGAGCCAGAGCGAGCAACAACGCGAGAGCCTGCGCCGCCAGGTGGTGGAGAACACACGCAACCTGCACCGTGCCGTGAATACCGATGTGGAACAGGTGCAAGCGCGCAAGCAGTCGATCATTTCCAACCAGAGCGCGCTGGAAGCCACCGAGATCGGTTACCAGGTCGGTACCCGCAACATCGTCGACGTGCTCGATGCCCAGCGCCAGCTGTACACCTCGGTTCGCGACTACAACAACAGCCGGTACGACTACATTCTCGACAACCTGAGCCTGAAGCAGGCGGCCGGCACCTTGAGCCCACAGGACCTGGTGGACCTCAAGCGGTACCTGAAGGCGGACTACAACCCGGACAAGGACTTCCTGCCACCGGACCTGGCGGCGGCGGCGGCGAAGAACTTCGAACGCAGGCCTTGAGGCAGGTGCTGGTTTCTTCGCGGGTAAACCTGCACCCACAGGGCTTGCGCCAGTGTGGTGGACGCACGGAACATGACCGACGCCTCTAGGTAGTCACGGTGGCGGATTTTTGCTGGTCGCCAGTAGGCAAGACTAGTCAAAAATCGGGAAGGTGCGATGACATGGGTCAGGGAATCGGCAGCGAGTGTCACTGCCCAGCGCTCAACGCTCCTGGGGGACGAAAGCCTCCTTGCCCAGGCCGCAGTCGGGACAGCACCATTGCTGCGGAACATCTTCGAATGCCGTACCCGGTTCGATACCATTTTCCGGATCACCCCGTGCCGGGTCGTAGGAATACCAGCAGGTTTCACAATAGTACTCGGCAACCCGTGCCTTCATCGCTATCTCCTTGTCGACTGCGTCAGTGATCCTGCTCTCAGGCTCGCCCTGTCCTGCGTAATGCGCAGACCAGGTAATCGACCATCACCTTGACCTTCTGTGACACATGTCGCCCAGGTTGATGGAGGATCCACGCCATTCCCTGCAAAGCCCCCACGTACTTCCACTCGGGCAGCACTTCCACCAAGTCGTTGACGGCAATCGCTTGGCCAGCCAGCCTGGCAGTAAGACAGGAAATACCCAGCCCCGAGAGGGTTGCGTTCAATACAGCTTCCGCACTGTCTGAAACGTAGCGACCTGAAAAACTGACGTCACAAGCACCTTGCGCCGATAAAAATTCCCAGGTCTGGCTTTCGCTGAAGTCGGAAAAAGGTATGCAACTGTGCTCCGCCAACTCGGAAGGGTGTACCGGTCGACCATATTTTTCTATGTAGCTGCCTGCAGCACAGACTACAAAGTCGACAGGGAATAACTTGCGCGCGACCAACCCTAACGGCGGGGTATCGGTAATTCTGATACCGATGTCTATGCTTTCAGCGATGAAGTCCAAAGCTCCCTCATTCGAAATGAGCTGCACATTCACACCCGGGTAACGCTCGAGAAATTCGGGAATAAGTTGATGACATGTTCCATACAAGGACCGTGGGACCGCGATGCGAATAAGTCCTTGCGGACTCTCAAGAAATCGCTCCTTGAGCCTAAATATATTCGCCGAAGACTCAAGCAGCTCTTTGCAATGTGAATAGACCTGAGCCCCCTCGGCATTGACTTTCAGCTGCCGAGTGCTGCGTTCGAGCAATCGAATCGATAATGCATTCTCAAGCTTCGATACTTGCTTGCTGACTGCGGATGCAGTCAGTCCTAGCCGGGCCGACGCATCCACAAAGCTTCCCGCTTCAACAACAACAGCAAATGCCGCCATGCAAGGCAACATATCTACATGACTTTTTGGAAGATAGCCTCGATAGTCCATTATTATGACCACTCATATCTTTAGGCCAGCAACTAAAACATACGCCCTTGGCAAAGGGCCCCAAAAGAAATCACCGCAAAAAATTGCATCGCTGCGAAAAAGCTTCATCCGTAAAGATGCAGAAGCACAGCCCCTAACAACACCAGACTGACCCCACCAACCTGAGTGACCGACAGCCGCTCGCGATAAAAGAAGTACCCTAGGATCGCAGCAATGCCGCCCGACAGGGTACTGATGACGGTGACGACGGAAACCGAGCCATTGAGTGCGCCCCAAGAAAACGCGGAGAACCCGCCCAGGTTCAAAAGACTGGCGCCGCACAGTGAACCGAAGGTCTTCAAGCTGATCGTCGCGTGGTCCCGCAGCAACTTGAATCCCTCAGGGATTAGAAACATGACCCCCACTGCATAGCCCAGCGCCAACATGTTAACCGGCCCCAGCTGCGGCAAGGCGTACTTGCCCTGAATCCAGAAGCTGATGCCGTAAAGCATGGCCGCCAGCAAGGCAAACCCTACAGATATCGTGCTGGTGATCCTGCGCTCGAAATCACCGTCATGATGACTTCGGCTGGCCAGTAAAACCCCGAAGAAGCAAACGAGAATACCGCTCACCTGCCACCCTGACAGGGCGTCCCCCCCCAGCCACGCCAACAGGGTGGTAAAAACGCCATACGAGGTGACTAGGGGCGCCACAACTGCAGTTTTGCCAGCAGCAAATGCCTTCGACAGCGCCAATGCCCCCACAACGGTACATAAAGATGCTACTACCCCAACACCTAGCGCGCGCCAAGGCGCAGACATGAACTTTTCCAACTGACTGGCTGAAAAGACAATAATAATTGCCATTAGAACAAAGCCCAGCAACTGCCCGAAAAACACCGCTCGTTTAACCCCAACTGCTCGTGCGTTCACGCCGACCAAAAAGTCCGTCGCTCCCCAGAACGCCGCCGCCAGCAACCCCATGAATACGTCCAAGGCAATGTTCCTTATTATAAATGATCCCTGATCGCTCCAGACAGTAGTCGGGTTTATGACAAAAATCAAACCCCGCGGGACGGGGCCTTATAAACCCGGCATACTCTTTCGCGAGCGCGAAGCTAGCAACGAAATTAGCGGATTAGTCAATGCAGTTGAAACAACAGCCAGTACCAAAAGAACACTATAGGAACTTTCCGACAACACTCCTACCTCGAGTCCTACGCCAAGCACAACCAAATCCACAAGACCTTTCGTATTCATCAGTACGCCGACTTCAATGGAAACAATTGGTCTCAACCCCGATGCCCTAGCACCTATATATGAGCCCAGCACTTTGCCGATAGTCCCACCCAGCAGGAACAACAGCAGCCACAACCAAAGACTAGGCTCCCCGAAAGCGGCCAGCGAAACCTGAATACCTGAGCAGGCAAAGAAAATCGGGGTAAGAAAAAGATGACCGAACCTGCCGATCCAGCGGCGCCATGCCTGCTCCATCGAGAACAGGTCGTGAAACACGTAGGCCGCCATGACCGCGCCGATGGCCTGGTGGAACCCGAGCATCGCGGTAACCTGCGCTGATCCCAGGCAATAGACCAAGGCAACTGCGACACGGGAACGCTCACTTAATGCAGTGTGAGCGATGCGGTTTTTCAGCCATGGGCGGACCACTACGAACATCAGACCGGCATAAGCTAAAAGACCGCATACCTTGAGTAAGCTCTCGGACACGCCGCCCGCCCCACCTAAGTGCAATGCCAACACCATCGCCAGTGCAAACCAGGCGAACACATCGGTATACACCGCCGCCGAGAGCGACAATCGACCGGCTTGCCCATCAATGCCTCCATGCTCCTGGATAATCCTCACCAACACCGGCAGCGCTGTCACCGACAGTGCGACCCCACAGAAGATCACGTAGGACCAATAGGGCGGCGTCGGCGCAATAGACGGTTTCGACCAGGCGCCGATGACACAGCCGATGAAGAACGACAGCACGATTCCGAGACTCGCGATCAAGGCCGGGGCACGTTGCCCTCCCCGCCACTCTCCGACACCTGCGGCATGCCAGGGAACTTCGACCATCAGCATGATCAGCCCCAGTTCGCCGAGCGCTCGGACAATCTCTATCGATTCAGGTGTCAGCACCTTTGCCGACACTTGCGGAAACCAAGCCCCTAACAAAGTGGGACCCAGCAGTATACCGGCAACGATTTCCCCGATTACCCGGTTCTGGCCAAGCATCGTAGCCACACGCCCGCAGACTGCACAGGCGAGCAAGATCAAACACACCAGCACTAACCAGTTCGACATGGATTTGCCCTAACCAACACCTGCCGTTGATCCTCTAGCTAGGCAAACGCCAGCTTCAGACGCTCATGAACGGTATCCGAATGCCTGCGCAGTACTTCAGGATCCTTATGGATGAGGTAGACAAAACCCCAAGCCGACAGAAAGTCTCGTGTCGCCTTGATGGCCTCGCCTTTCTTCACAAAAAAGCCAAGCTCATGAAACGAATCGAGCTCTTCGATCAGCGTGATACCTTCAATTCCCGTCACAGTGCCGCTCTGTTCAGAAATCAGGCAACAGATACAGAAATGCTTGTCGTAGTGCGGGACTGCCAAGGTGAGCGGCGCATGACCCAAATAGATATCTATGTTGAGGTCGTAGCAGTTAAGCCCGGTGCACAACTCGATCAATGAAGGCACATTTGCACCGGGCAGGCGGCCGTTCTGTTCGATAATGAAGTGTCCCGCCGAGTTGATCTTGAACTCAATATCGTTGATGCCAATGTTGGCCTCGATGGCCGAGTTGACTTCGGATATGTAGGCAAATGCCTGGCGCGCCTGATCGCTTAAGGGCGAAATGGATCGAATGTTGCGATAGACACTGGGGTGGTCGCCGACGCGAATCTTTTCGTATTCGGCGAAGCAGAGAATCTGTCGCCCCGACACCCCCAGATTTGCAGTAACAATAAAGTATTCAGGGCCTTCGACATACGCCTCCACCAAAGCACGCTTTTCCTCCTGCGCTCCAGGCTCGAAATTGCTTTCGATGGCCCCCAGAGCCTTGTACATATCACCTCTGGACTGGCAGACCCTAACATTCCTCGCACCTGTGCCCTCGGTCGGCTTAACCACCACGGGGAAAGCAATACCCGGATCATGGCCCTCGGCCAGGTCATTCATGGAAAGCCTGAACGCAGGCATGACCGGGACGCCCTCGTGTTGCAGACGACGCTTCATTTCAAGCTTGTTGATCCGCGCAGCACAGGTTGGGATCGGGTTGCCCGCCAAGCCCAAGTAAGCCGCCAACCCGTCGCTTATTCGCAATGCAGAATCGGAACCGGGGATGACCGCATGCACCTCTCTTCCGGCCATGCTGATCTTCGCCTGTTCCAGGTTCTCGACATGCACCACCTCGTCGAATTCGTCGACTCCATGCAGCTTCTGCAAACGCCCGGGAAATTGCTTGCGGGTCACTAGGGCCAACGCGTGATAACCCTTATGGCGAATATCATGTCCATAGCGCCGGGCCGAACTGATCGGGTCGATGACGACCACCGTCTGTCGATGAGTTATCATCCCAGGCTCCGCATGGTCTTATACATGTAGTGGTAGTAACGCAGCGCGACGTTGTAGCGGATCATCACGCCCAGAGAGAGTTCGCGCACTACATCCTCACCACCCGCCGCGTAATGCTGCAGCACTGTTTCGTACCAGGCGGCGCTGTGCCGGGTGTCGATGCTGATATGGGCCTTGTGATAGGCGATCACGTCTTTTGGCAAGCCCAAGCGCTCCATGGCCGCCGTGGTGGCACCAAAGCGTACCGGCGCCGATCCCTCCACCAACCCCATCGCACCGATAAGGCGCATGTTGAACTCGCGGCGTACGGCCCACATCAGCAGGATGTTGCCATTCATCAGGCACTCAAGGGGGGGCACCTGCACGCTGACACCCGCCTTTTCCAACAGATCACGCATGTAGCTGGAAGAGGTGCGGAACATCGTGGTGTGCACGGCGGCGAAGTCTCCATTGCCCATTTCATCCCAATAGTTCTCGCCGGCGACCATCTTGCACCGAATCGGCATACCCAACTGAGCCACTGCCATCAGGTCATCGAAAGAACCATCAACCATTTCCTCCATGCAGATGTAGTAAGCGACCTGTTCAGAACTGGCCTGGTGGCGCATGAAGTCCACGAAGAAGCGAATATCTTCATTGATCCTCTTCTCGTACATGACGTACCACGAGAGAAATGCATCCTGTGTAGTGGGCAGGTCACGCAGATCAACTAGGCCCTCCTCGACCGCGGTCCATTCATCCTCCATCTGCTCCACAATGTTGCGGGCCAATCTGACCGATTGCCGTGCAGCCACAAGTTGTGCCGGATCTCCGAGAAAACAGCGATAATAGTCGGCAAGTTGCTGTTGTGTATTCCGAGCTAATTCTTTCATCTCCACTCCTCAGTACAGAACGGTCGGTACTTCGCTGCAGCGCAGGTCAAAAGCGTCATGAGATGGCCCAACCTCGTGCAATCGCGTGAGTCGGGTATGGGCCTCGCGTAAGGTGGGGATATGACTTTCCTCGACCCACCACAACACTACCCGGGGGCGTAAGATGGGCTCGAACCACTCCCTTCCACGCCGCATGAATGACTTGTGCGAGGTGTTATAGAGAAAGTCCTTGAGTGATTCGACGTCCCTCCACAGCGAGAGCGTGTAGAGATAACCCTCGCCCCATAACTGATCCAGCAGCGGCTGATCCTCTTCGGTCTCACGCCAGATGAACCCCGGATGTTGCTCAGCTAGAGCGTTCACATAGCTGGTCGAGGCATAGAACTCTTCCATTCTGGTGTCTCCCTTGGGAAACTTGGGTTTCACCAGATCGAAATGTGCAAGTACACGCTTCATGGTGCCTCCCAGGCCTGGAGTTCGATAATGTTTCGATCGGGATCACGGACGTATATGAAGGTGCAAATACCTACCCCCTCGACAGGCTGCCTCGCCAACTTCCCTAGCAGCCATCCACCTGAGCTGATCACTTTTGCACATACAGCTTCCACGTCGGAAACTTCAAATGCGATGTGGCTAAAGCCGCGCGAATTGGCAAACTTTTCCGGTTCATCATGAAAATGACAATACTGAAATACTTCTAGCGTCGGCCCGCCCTCCCCGTTACCGGGCAACCGAAGATGTATGCCTTCGATCTCCGGTTTTATCAACCCGGTACCATCTGCCACCGATTGCCCTGAAAGCCGACGCACAGGGCCGACCGGAACACAGCCAAATACATCAACATAGAACTTGGCTATCTTTTTCCAGTCAGTGGCGATCAGGTTAGCGTGTGAGTATTTGACCTTGGTCATGCGCTAATCCTCAAACTTCAATCCCGGAAGACGAAGGTTTCGTGCTCGACTTCCCGATCCTTGTCCCTCGCCCTTTCCCACGTGGTGTTGAGAATGATGCGGGTGACATCTTGTGTCAGTGGTTTAACCCGATGCAGCGTGGTGTCTGCCTTGAGCAGATAGACATCACCTGTGACGTGGAAGTAGGAGTCGATCTTGTTTTCCACCAATAAGTTTTCTACTCGGGGGTTCTGCTTATCCCAATACGTATGCGGTACGCACTCCAACAAACCTCCTGCCTCGAGTGCCGGTGCCTCGACGATCCAAATGATCGTGTAGGGGTAGTCGCCCCAATGCCAACCATGGGTATCACCTGACTTATGCTGACTGTTAATGATGAAGTTATCCCACTTCCAAGGGGTTGGGATAACCTCCTCCTTAACTATGTGACTGATCAAACTACTCAGGTAGCGAGACCTATAAGCATGCGGAATATACCGCCCATGGGCTTCGATGCTTTCCTGAGGAACGTTACTCAAATAGCGCGGCGTGTTGCCCGTCGATTCAATCAAAAAATCCCGGCGCTTTGAAAAATTTGCCAAGAGGTACTTCACATCGACAGAAATTTGATCGCGTACTTCAGGATGGATCAGGTTATTAATCTTCAAGTATCCATCCCTGGCAAACCGATGCTGTTTCCCAGAAAAAGTCTCGCCCTTCGAAAGGATCTGACCTCAGTATATCTGTGACTTGCTCCAGATTTTGTTTAACAGCAGCACGCTCTGACATATGAACACTCCGTATTTGTTAAGGAGTCACGTGTTTAATGGCACGTTCAAATCCTACCCCCTCAACCTGCACGGATATACCCCACACGCAGACTTGCACTCCTTCCTCAAACCATGTAATGCCCTATTGAAAGTATCGCACCTTCTTTGATTCGGCACATCGGACTCTTAAATGTCCCTTATACTCACCCGGGCTCTTCGACTCAGAAACGCCGGATCGAGTATGAGGCGGTTTGCCCGCGACGCGCGGGCGGGTCGATATCATGGGCGCTGAATTTTTGCGCCAAACACATCGGGCCCCACCACATTTCCTGCCATGCACCCAGAAGCAATACATCCATTTGCCGTAAGACATTTCTGAACCTTAAACCAAATGCTTCAGAATCAGCATGCTTGGGAATTGCCCTACTCGCGCTGCTGAAGTATCGCTGCTGTCTGGGAAATGCCTCAGGGATAACGTTTTAGGGTCGTTTAGACAACCGGCCGTGAGAACTCGACTGATACAATGCATCGCAGTTATTGCGGCCGTGCGCAGGCAGGCTTGTCCTGGCGAGGTTTGCATTTGTTCCTCGGTTTCTCACCCCGTGCACGGCTGCCAACCATAATCCGTGAGAAAGATTTAGGTGGCAGTTTCCTTAAGCCGAACAAAGTTCACATGCCATGAAAAGATCGTCCCCCCCCGCAAACCTGCCATCACACCATTATTCACCGTCCAATCCGATATGTATCCACCCAACGTCCTGCCCCACGTCAGCGAACTGCTAAGCGACGTCATCGAAACCATTGAGAACGCTGCCGAGCTCGGGCGGGCGAAGCGCTGCGCTGCCAGCAAAGCCATACGCGTCACTGCCAGGTTTCACGCTGCTGGGTGGCGGTCTGCCGATCCTGGACGCGAACGGCGAACACATCGGCGGTATCGGTATCAGCGGCGCAACGCCTGAGCTGGACGCGCAATTTGCCTAAGCAGCGCTGGACAGCGGGGTATGAACTCACATATGAAAAAACCCAGGGCAAATGCCCTGGGTTTCGGTGTAGCGCGACGCCTGACCGTTTTTATCAGAACGGAATATCGTCATCAAAGCTGTCAAAGTCAGCAGCCGGCTGCGGCGCGGGCTGTTGCGGCGCTGGGCGCTGCTGGGCCTGTTGCGGGCGCGGGGCCTGCTGACGCGGTGGGGCCTGGTTGTACTGTTGCTGCTGGCCACCCTGGTTGTAGTTGTTACCACCACCCTGGTTGTACTGGTCGCCGCCACCTTGCTGGTTCTGCGGACGGCCACCGAGCAGCTGCATGGTGCCCTGCATGTCGACGATGATTTCGGTGGTGTAACGCTTGATGCCGTCTTTTTCCCACTCGCGGGTCTGCAGCTTGCCTTCGATGTACACCTGCGAACCCTTGCGCAGGTATTCGCCAGCGATTTCAGCAACCTTGCCGAACATCGACACACGGTGCCACTCGGTACGCTCGACCTTTTGGCCCGACTGCTTGTCGGTCCACTGCTCGCTGGTAGCCAGGCTCAGGTTGGTCACGGCGTTACCGTTGGGCAGGTAGCGGACTTCGGGATCCTGGCCACAGGTGCCGACCAGAATGACTTTGTTAACCCCACGGGCCATAACGTTCTCCTAGGCTTCGCACGCCGATGAGGCTGGGTTCACCAGACGCTCGAGGGTCGCACGGTCCAAAATTTTCGTATCCAGTTTGATATAGATGGCAGCTTCTTCTGCCACCACAACGGCGTCGGTCACACCCGGCACGGCCATCAGGCGCTCGGTCAGGCCGGCTTCCCGGACTGCCTCAGGCGTCAGTGGCATGCGCAGGCTGGTCACATAAGGCGGCTCGTTCATGCGCAACGCGACCACCAGCCATACGGCACACAGCACCGCGCAACCGAGGAACACCGTGTTCAGCCCACCGTGCTGGAACAGCCAGCCACCAAGGATTCCACCCAGCGCTGCGCCAAGGAACTGGCTGGTGGAATACACCCCCATCGCCGTCCCCTTGCCGCCAGCAGGCGACACCTTGCTAACCAGCGACGGCAGCGATGCCTCCAGCAGGTTGAATGCAGTAAAGAATACCACGGTGCCAATCACCAGTCCGCGCAAGTTGTCAGCCCACTGCCAGAAGAACACCTCCACCAGCAGCAACACACTGACCGCTCCAGCCAATACGCGTTTCATCTTGCGCTTTTTTTCGCCGTAGATGATGAACGGGACCATTGCAAAAAATGAGATGAACAGCGCGGTCAGGTATACCCACCAATGCTCTTCCTTGGGCAAGCCGCCGCGCTCGACGAAGGCCAGAGGCAGCGCGACGAAGCTCGCCATGAGGATCGCGTGGAGGATGAAGATACCGGTGTCCAGGCGCAGAAGGTCCGGATGGCGCAGGGTTGGGCCGAGCGCCTGGCGCGCCACACCCGACTCGCGGTGCTGCAAAGTGCTGTGGGTGTTGGGCACGACAAAAGCGATCAGCAAAATGCCGACCAGGGCAAGTCCTGCCGTGGCGAGGAACAATCCTGACAGGCCGAAGGCGCTGGTGAGAAGCGGGCCGACGACCATCGCCACGGCGAACGACAGGCCGATGCTCATGCCGATCATGGCCATGGCCTTGGTACGGTGCTGCTCGCGGGTCAGGTCGGACAGCAGCGCCATGACTGCAGCAGAAATTGCCCCGGCGCCTTGCAGAATGCGCCCGGCAATCACACCCCAGATGGAGTCGGCTTGAGCCGCCAGCACACTGCCCAGGGCGAAGATCACCAAGCCCAGATAGATCACCGGACGTCGCCCGATGCGGTCGGAAATCATCCCGAACGGGATCTGAAAAAACGCCTGGGTCAGGCCATAGGCACCGATGGCCAGGCCGATCAGCGCGGGCGTGGCGCCGGCCATGTCCATGCCGTAAGTGGCCAGCACCGGCAGGACCATGAACATGCCCAGCATACGAAAGGCAAAGACCAGGGCCAGGCCGCCAGCGGCGCGCGTTTCGCTGCCACTCATGCGCTCGTTGTGGGTGTCGTGCATGGATTAACCTCGTGTGAACCGGCGGCGATTCTATCAGTCCGACAGCTTGACGGCATCTACGCGACGCTTTGCCGCGTACTGGCAGCGCGCCGTATACTTCCTTGTTTATGCCCGCCAAGCGAGGCCGCAGTGGACAAGATCCTGATTCGTGGGGCACGTACCCACAACCTGAAGAACATCGACCTGACCCTGCCGCGGGACAAGCTGATCGTGATCACCGGCTTGTCCGGGTCGGGGAAGTCTTCCCTGGCATTCGATACCTTGTACGCCGAGGGTCAGCGCCGCTATGTGGAATCGCTGTCGGCCTACGCCCGGCAATTCCTGTCGATGATGGAAAAACCTGACGTCGACACCATCGAAGGCCTGTCGCCCGCCATCTCCATCGAGCAGAAGTCGACTTCGCACAACCCGCGTTCGACGGTAGGTACCATCACCGAAATCTACGACTACCTACGCCTGCTTTATGCTCGCGTGGGTACGCCGCGCTGCCCGGACCACGACATTCCGCTGGAGGCGCAGACCATCAGCCAGATGGTCGACCTGGTGCTGGAGCGCCCGGAAGGCAGCAAACTGATGCTGCTGGCACCGGTGATCCGCGAGCGCAAGGGTGAGCACCTGGCCGTGTTCGACGAATTGCGTGCCCAGGGCTTCGTTCGGGCACGCGTCAACGGCAAGCTCTACGAACTCGACGAACTGCCCAAGCTGGACAAGCAGAAGAAGCACAGCATCGATGTGGTAGTGGACCGCTTCAAGGTCCGCGCCGACCTGCAACAACGCCTTGCCGAGTCATTCGAGACCGCTCTCAAGCTGGCCGACGGCATCGCCCTGGTTGCACCGATGGACGATGAAGAAGGCGAAGAGACGATCTTCTCCGCCCGCTTCGCCTGCCCGGTCTGCGGCCATGCGATCAGCGAGCTGGAGCCCAAGCTGTTCTCCTTCAACAACCCGGCCGGCGCCTGCCCGACCTGCGACGGCCTGGGGGTGAAGCAATTTTTCGATATCAAGCGTCTGGTCAACAGCGAGCTGACATTGGCCGAGGGTGCTATCCGCGGCTGGGATCGGCGCAACGTCTATTACTTCCAGATGCTTGGCTCGCTGGCAGCGCATTACGGCTTCAGCCTGGAGGAGCCGTTCGGCGAGCTGTCGGCCGAACACCAGAAAGTGATCCTGCAAGGCAGCGGCAAGCAGAGCGTCGACTTCAAGTACCTGAACGACCGTGGCGATATCGTCAAGCGTTCGCACCCGTTCGAAGGGATCGTGCCCAACCTGGAGCGGCGTTACCGCGAGACCGAGTCGGCCACGGTGCGCGAGGAGCTGGCCAAGTTCCTCGGCACCCAGCCCTGCCCCGACTGCCGCGGCACCCGCCTGCGCCGGGAAGCCCGTCATGTCTGGGTAGGCGAAAAAACCCTGCCGGCGGTGACCAACCTGCCTATCGGTGAAGCCAGCAGCTACTTCGGCGAGCTGACCTTGACCGGGCGTCGTGGTGAAATCGCTGCAAAGATCCTCAAGGAAATCTGCGAACGCCTACAGTTTTTGGTCAACGTCGGCCTGGATTACCTCACCCTGGATCGCAGTGCCGACACCCTGTCCGGCGGCGAAGCGCAGCGGATCCGCCTTGCCAGCCAGATTGGCGCAGGGCTGGTCGGAGTGATGTATATCCTTGATGAGCCGTCCATCGGTCTTCATCAACGCGACAACGACCGCCTGCTCGCCACCCTGAACCACCTGCGCGATCTGGGTAATACCGTGATCGTGGTCGAGCACGACGAAGACGCCATTCGCCTGGCTGACTACGTGGTGGACATCGGCCCGGGTGCCGGCGTACACGGTGGCCAGATCGTTGCCGAGGGCACGCCTCAGGAAGTCATGGCACATCCCGACTCGCTGACCGGGAAGTACCTGTCCGGGCGCAAGAAAATCGCTGTACCGGCCAAACGCACCCCCCGCGACAAAAAGCTATCCCTCAAGCTCAAGGGTGCGCGTGGCAACAACCTGCAGAACGTTGATCTGGAAATCCCGATCGGTCTGCTGACCTGCGTGACTGGCGTATCCGGCTCGGGCAAGTCGACGTTGATCAACAACACGCTGTATCCCCTGGCCGCTACAGCCCTCAATGGTGCGAGCAGCCTGGAAGCCGCCCCGCACAGCAACATGGATGGCCTGCAGCTCCTGGACAAGGTTGTCGATATCGACCAGAGCCCGATCGGCCGCACACCGCGTTCGAACCCGGCGACCTATACCGGCATCTTTACCCCGATTCGCGAGCTGTTTTCCGGCGTGCCGGAATCGCGCTCGCGCGGCTACGGCCCAGGGCGTTTCTCGTTCAACGTCAAGGGCGGGCGTTGCGAGGCGTGCCAAGGCGATGGGCTGATCAAGGTGGAGATGCACTTCCTGCCAGATATCTACGTGCCGTGCGACGTGTGCAAGAGCAAGCGCTACAACCGCGAAACCCTGGAGATCAAATACAAGGGCAAGAACATCCACGAGGTGCTGGAAATGACCATCGAGGATGCTCGCGAATTCTTCGATGCGGTGCCGGCACTGGCGCGCAAGCTGCAAACCCTGATGGATGTGGGGCTGTCTTACATCAAACTGGGGCAGTCGGCGACCACGCTGTCGGGCGGTGAAGCGCAAAGGGTCAAGCTCTCACGCGAACTGTCCAAGCGCGATACTGGCAAGACGTTGTACATCCTTGACGAGCCGACCACCGGCCTGCACTTCGCCGATATCCAGCAGTTGCTGGATGTGTTGCATCGCCTGCGCGACCACGGCAACACCGTGGTGGTTATCGAACATAACCTTGATGTGATCAAGACCGCGGACTGGTTGGTTGACCTGGGCCCGGAGGGTGGTTCAAAGGGTGGGCAAATTATTGCCAGCGGTACACCGGAAGAGCTGGCAAAGATGAAGCAGTCGTACACAGGGCACTATCTCAAACCGCTTCTGGAGCGTGACCGGGCCTGATCTGCCTGTGCATGAAAAAGCCCCTGGTTACCGATGGTGCCAGGGGCTCTTTTTTAGTCTGTGGATAACTTACATCTGCGACTGCAGGTAGTTGTCCAGGCCGATGGCCTTGATCAGGCCCTGCTGCTTCTCAAGCCAATAGGTGTGATCTTCTTCGGTATCGGCCAGCTGGGCACGCAGGATATCGCGACTGATGTAGTCCTTGTGCAGCTCGCACAGCTCGATACCCTTGCACAGGGCGGCACGAACCTTGTACTCAAGCTTGAGGTCCGCTTCGATCATTTCCGGCACGGTGCTGCCCACTTCCAGGTCATCCGCGCGCATATCGGGGGTGCCTTCGAGCATGAGGATACGCCGCATCAGCGCATCGGCGTGCTGGGTTTCCTCTTCCATCTCATGGTTGATGCGTTCGTAGAGCTTGGACAGGCCCCAGTCTTCGTACATGCGCGAGTGAATGAAGTACTGATCGCGTGCGGCCAGTTCGCCCTTCAGCAACGTGACGAGATAATTGATTACGTCCGGGTGACCTTGCATCGCCCTGATTCTCCGTGTGGATACGTCTAATGAAACATAGTTTGAACCAGGAATTGCTTGCGGTCACTGAAAACTGCGCAATCAGGGGCAAAAAATCGGGTAAACAGTAGTGATATTCATTGAAAAACCGCCCAAATGAGGGCGGTTCTCCTTATCACTTCGAGTTAGGCGAGATTCACGCCCAATGCCTTGGCGATGCCTTCACCGTAGGCCGGATCAGCCCTGAAGAAGTACTGCAACTGACGCTGGATGACATCTTCACTGACGCCTGCCATGGTTCCAGCGATATTGCTGATCAGCAGTGCCTTTTGCTCGTCGCTCATCAAGCGGAACAGTGCACCGGCGTGGCTGTAATAGTCGTTGTCTTCACGGTGATCGTAGCGATCAGCTGCTCCATTGAGGGCCAATGCAGGTTCGCCATGGTCAGGCGACTGCTTAGGCGCGTCGCGATAGCTGTTGGGCTCGTAATTGGGCGCACCGCCATAACTACCAAAAGCCATAGAACCATCACGCTGGTAGCTATTGACCGGGCAGCGTGGCGCGTTGACGGGCAACTGCTGATGGTTGGTGCCCACGCGGTAGCGATGCGCATCGGCATAGGCGAACACGCGGCCCTGCAGCATGCGATCTGGCGAAAGCCCCACGCCCGGCACCATGTTGCTCGGGCCAAACGCTGCCTGCTCGACTTCGGCGAAATAGTTGAGCGGGTTGCGGTTAAGTTCCAGCACACCTACCTCGATCAACGGATAGTCCTTCTGCGACCAGGTCTTGGTCACATCGAACGGATTTTCATCGCGACTGGCCGCCTCCTCTTCAGTCATGACCTGAATGCACACGGTCCAACGCGGGTAGTCTGCGCGTTCGATCGCCTCGAACAGGTCGCGCTGGGCGTAGTCAGGGTCTGTACCGGCCAGGCGCGCAGCATCGGCGGGCGTAAGGTTCTTGATGCCTTGTTGGGTCTTGAAGTGCCATTTGACCCAGGTACGCTCGCCAGCAGCGCTGATCAGGCTATAGGTGTGGCTGCCGAAGCCGTGCATGTGGCGGTAGCCGTCCGGGATGCCACGATCAGAGAACAGGATGGTGACCTGGTGCAACGCCTCCGGCGAATGCGACCAGAAGTCCCACATCATCTGGGCGTTCTTCAGGTTGGTTTGCGGGTGGCGCTTCTGGGTGTGAATAAAGTCCGGGAATTTTAGCGGGTCACGAATGAAGAAAACCGGGGTGTTGTTACCCACGATGTCCCAGTTGCCTTCCTCGGTGTAAAACTTTACTGCAAAGCCACGAGGATCACGCTCGGTATCTGCCGAACCGCGCTCGCCACCGACGGTAGAAAAACGCAGGAAGGTTTCAGTCTGCTTACCAATCGTGTCGAACAGCTTGGCCTTGGTGAATCGAGTGATGTCCTGGGTGACTGTAAAGGTGCCATAGGCTCCGGAGCCCTTGGCGTGCACACGCCGTTCAGGGATGTTCTCTCGATTGAAGTGAGCGAGTTTCTCGATCAGGTGGAAATCGTCGAGCAGCAGCGGGCCGCGCGGGCCAGCAGAGCGGGAATTCTGGTTGTCAGCTACGGGGGCACCGCTGGCGGTGGTGAGAATCTTGCTCATGGGCTCTCCATATCGGTCTTGGACTGCCGGCGAATCGGCTTGGATAGGAGTATCGACGAGCGGTTGTTTCAAAACAAATTCATTACATGTCTTGTATCAATAGAAATAAACAATACCTGCAGAAACAAAAAACCGGGCGCTAGGCCCGGTTTTCTGTAGCAGACAGAACGTCTTACTCGGCAGCTTCTACAGCACCACCGACTGGACGATCAACCAGCTCGACGTACGCCATAGGCGCGTTGTCGCCAGCGCGGAAACCGCACTTCAGGATGCGCAGGTAGCCGCCCTGACGGGTGGCGTAACGCTTGCCCAGATCGTTGAACAGTTTGCCAACAGCCGACTTCGAACGGGTACGGTCGAAGGCCAGACGGCGGTTAGCAACGCTGTCTTCCTTGGCCAGGGTGATCAGCGGCTCGGCAACGCGGCGCAGTTCCTTGGCTTTCGGCAGGGTGGTTTTGATCAGCTCGTGCTCGATCAGCGACACAGCCATGTTCTGGAACATAGCTTTGCGGTGAGAGCTGGTACGGCTCAGGTGACGTCCACTTTTACGATGACGCATGATTCATTCCTTACCAAACACTACGTTCGGTGATTACGACGATCAGGCGGTCGCCTTGTCGTCTTTCTTAAGACTTGCAGGCGGCCAGTTGTCGAGGCGCATGCCGAGAGACAGACCACGAGAGGCCAGCACGTCCTTGATTTCAGTCAGGGACTTCTTGCCCAGGTTAGGAGTCTTCAACAGCTCTACTTCGGTACGCTGAATCAGGTCGCCGATGTAGTAGATGTTCTCCGCCTTGAGGCAGTTGGCCGAACGTACAGTCAGTTCCAGGTCGTCAACCGGACGCAGCAGGATCGGATCGATCTCGTCTTCCTGCTCGACTACGACAGGCTCGCTGTCACCTTTGAGGTCGACGAACGCGGCCAACTGCTGTTGCAGGATGGTCGCAGCGCGGCGGATAGCCTCTTCAGGATCCAGGGTGCCGTTGGTTTCCAGATCAATGACCAGCTTGTCCAGGTTGGTACGCTGTTCAACACGGGCGTTCTCGACCACATAGGCGATACGACGCACCGGGCTGAACGAAGCGTCCAGCTGCAGACGGCCAATGCTACGGCTTTCGTCTTCGTCGGTTTGACGGGAGTCAGCCGGCTCGTAACCGCGACCACGAGCTACAGTGAGCTTCATGTTCAGGGCGCCGTTGGACGCCAGGTTCGCGATTACGTGATCGGGGTTGACGATCTCGACATCGTGATCCAGCTGAATATCGGCAGCGGTAACCACCCCCGAACCCTTTTTCGACAAGGTCAGCGTAACTTCGTCACGACCGTGCAGTTTGATAGCCAGGCCTTTAAGGTTCAACAGGATTTCAATTACGTCTTCCTGTACACCTTCGATCGCGGAGTACTCATGGAGTACGCCATCGATCTCGGCCTCGACTACTGCACAGCCAGGCATGGAGGACAACAGGATGCGGCGCAGCGCGTTGCCCAGGGTATGGCCGAAGCCACGCTCGAGAGGCTCGAGCGTGATCTTGGCGCGGGTCGGACTGACTACCTGCACATCAATATGGCGGGGAGTCAGGAACTCATTTACCGAAATCTGCATGGATGCACCTATTTTCTAGCCCTTACTTGGAGTAGAGCTCGACAATCAGGTTTTCGTTGATGTCGGCAGACAGGTCGCCGCGAGCAGGAACGTTCTTGAAAACGCCCGACTTCTTAGCGGAATCTACGTCTACCCACTCAACGCGGCCACGCTGGGCGCACAGTTCAAGGGCTTGAACAATGCGCAGCTGGTTCGACGACTTCTCGCGAACCGCGACCACGTCACCCGGACGAACTTGGTAGGATGGAATGTTTACAGTCTTACCGTTGACGCTGATCGCTTTGTGCGAAACCAGCTGACGGGACTCGGAACGAGTCGAGCCGAAGCCCATACGGTAGACGACGTTATCCAGACGGCACTCGAGCAGTTGCAGCAGGTTCTCACCGGTTGCGCCTTTTTTCGAGGCAGCAGCCTGGTAGTAACCGCGGAACTGACGCTCCAGAACACCGTAGATACGACGGACTTTTTGTTTCTCGCGCAGCTGGGTACCGTAGTCGGACTGACGGCCACGGCGCTGGCCGTGGATACCTGGGGCTGCTTCGATGTTGCACTTCGATTCCAGAGCGCGAACGCCGCTCTTCAGGAACAGGTCGGTGCCTTCACGACGAGACAGTTTGCATTTTGGACCAATGTAACGTGCCATTCTTCTGTCTCCTGATTACACGCGGCGCTTCTTCGGCGGACGGCACCCGTTGTGCGGGATTGGCGTCACGTCGGTGATGCTGGCGATCTTGTAGCCGCAGCTGTTCAATGCACGAACGGCGGACTCACGACCTGGACCTGGACCCTTGACGTTTACGTCGAGGTTCTTAAGACCGTATTCCAGCGCAGCTTGACCAGCACGCTCAGCAGCGATCTGAGCTGCGAACGGGGTGGATTTGCGCGAACCACGGAAACCCGAACCACCGGAGGTCGCCCAGGACAAAGCATTGCCCTGACGGTCGGTGATGGTCACGATGGTGTTGTTGAAAGACGCATGGATGTGGGCGATGCCATCAACCACTGTCTTTTTGACTTTCTTACGAGGACGAGCAGCAGGTTTTGCCATGTCTATATTCCTGGGCGATTACTTGCGGATCGGCTTACGCGGGCCCTTACGGGTGCGTGCGTTGGTCTTGGTGCGCTGACCGCGAACCGGCAGACCTTTACGATGACGCAGGCCGCGGTAGCAACCCAGGTCCATCAAGCGCTTGATCTTCATGTTGACGTCACGACGCAGGTCACCTTCGGTGGTGAACTTCGCAACTTCGCCACGCAGGGTTTCGATTTGCTCGTCGCTCAGATCCTTGATCTTAGCGGCTGGATTTACACCAGCATCTGCACAGATCTTCTGTGCAGTTGTGCGACCGACACCATAGATGTAGGTCAGCGAGATAACAGTATGCTTGTTATCTGGAATGTTGACGCCTGCAATACGGGCCATTCAGTGGGACTCCAATTGACAGCTACCTACGCCCCGGAAGCCAAGAAATAGGGCGCGAGATAATATCGCTGTAGAAACGAATAATCAACCCAGCAGCACACTAGCTGCTGGGTTTGAAACGCAGATCACACTCAGCCTTGGCGCTGTTTGTGACGCGGTTCCGAGCTGCAGATCACTCGTACGACGCCTTCGCGACGGATGATCTTGCAGTTGCGGCACAGCTTTTTCACCGATGCACGAACTTTCATTACCGACTCCTCGAACCTTAGGGGCGTATCAGCGCAGCAAACCGCTGCCACCGTAGCCTTTCAGGTTGGCTTTCTTCATCAGGGATTCGTACTGGTGCGAAACGAGGTGCGATTGTACTTGGGACATGAAGTCCATCACAACCACTACCACAATCAGCAACGAGGTCCCGCCAAGGTAGAACGGCACATTTGCTGCCACCACCAGGAACTGGGGCAGAAGGCAGACGGCCATCATGTAAAGAGCACCGAACATGGTCAAACGAGTCAGAACGCCATCAATGTAGCGCGCCGACTGCTCACCAGGACGGATACCCGGAATAAAGGCACCGGACTTCTTCAGGTTTTCCGCTACGTCTTTCGGGTTGAACATCAACGCTGTGTAGAAGAAGCAGAAGAAAATGATCCCTGCACTAAACAGCAGAATGTTCAACGGCTGACCAGGAGCGATCGACTGCGAGATGTCCTGCAGCCAGCCCATACCTTCGGACTGACCGAACCAGGCACCCAGCGAAGCCGGGAACAGCAGAATGCTGCTCGCGAAAATGGCCGGAATAACCCCCGCCATGTTCACTTTAAGCGGCAAGTGGCTGGTCTGCGCTGCAAAGACCTTGCGGCCCTGCTGACGCTTGGCGTAGTGAACGGCGATACGACGCTGACCACGCTCAATGAACACCACGAAACCGATAATCGCTACTGCCAGCAAACCGATAGCGACCAGGGCGAAAATGTTGATATCGCCTGTGCGCGCAGACTCGAAAGACTGCCCGATTGCTCTCGGAAGACCGGCAACGATACCTGCGAAAATCAACATCGAGATACCGTTGCCCACACCGCGCTCGGTGATCTGCTCACCCAGCCACATCATGAACATCGCGCCTGCCACAAACGTGGAAACCGCGACGACATGGAAGCCAAGGCCCGCAGAAAACGCCACGCCCTGGTTGGCCAGGCCAATGGACATGCCAATGGCTTGAACCAGCGCCAGAATAACGGTGCCGTAGCGGGTGTACTGGCTGATCTTGCGACGGCCAGCTTCACCTTCCTTCTTCAACTGCTCCAGTTGCGGGCTGACCGCGGTCATCAGCTGCATGATGATCGATGCCGAGATGTACGGCATGATCCCCAATGCAAAGATGCTCATGCGCTCAAGCGCGCCACCGGAAAACATGTTGAACAAGCTAAGAATGGTCCCCTCATTCTGCCGAAACAGATCCGCCAGACGGTCCGGATTGATGCCTGGAACCGGGATATGCGCACCTATCCGATAGACGATGATCGCCATGAACAGAAAGCGCAGACGAGCCCAGAGTTCCGACATCCCGCCCTTACCGAGCGAAGAGAGAGCACCTTGCTTAGCCATTTATTCCTCGAATTTGCCGCCAGCTGCTTCGATAGCCGCACGCGCACCCTTGGTGGCTGCGATACCCTTGATGGTGACTGCGCGAGTAACTTCGCCAGACAGCATGATTTTCACACGCTGAATGTGCTGGTTGATCACGTTGGCATCCTTCAGGGATTGCACGGAGATCACGTCGCCTTCCACTTTGGCCAGCTCGGACAGACGCACTTCTGCGCGGTCCATGGCTTTCAGGGAAACGAAGCCGAACTTCGGCAGGCGACGGTGCAGCGGCTGTTGACCGCCTTCGAAGCCCGGAGCGATCGAACCACCCGAACGGGAGGTCTGACCTTTGTGGCCACGGCCGCCGGTCTTGCCCAGACCGCTACCGATACCACGACCCGGACGATGCTTTTCGCGACGGGAACCCGGCGCTGGACTCAGATCATTGAGTTTCATCGATTAACCCTCGACGCGCAGCATGTAGTAAGCCTTGTTGATCATCCCGCGGTTCTCGGGAGTATCCTGGACTTCTACAGTGTGACCGATGCGACGCAGACCCAGACCTTTAACGCACAGTTTGTGGTTAGGGATACGGCCCGAGACGCTCTTGATCAGCGTTACTTTTACGGTTGCCATGATCAGAAGATCTCCTCAACGCTCTTGCCGCGCTTGGCAGCAATGGACTCAGGAGATTGCATGGCTTTCAGACCCTTGAAGGTGGCGTAAACCACGTTCACTGGGTTGGTCGAACCGTAGCACTTGGCCAGGACGTTCTGAACACCAGCAACTTCCAGGACAGCACGCATGGCGCCGCCGGCGATGATACCGGTACCTTCCGAAGCAGGCTGCATGTAAACCTTCGAGGCGCCGTGGGCGGCCTTGGTGGCGTACTGCAGGGTGGTGCCCTTCAGGTCAACCTGGATCATGTTGCGACGAGCAGCTTCCATGGCTTTCTGAATCGCGGCAGGTACTTCGCGCGATTTGCCACGGCCGAAGCCGACGCGACCTTTACCATCACCAACCACGGTCAGCGCGGTGAAGGTGAAGATACGGCCGCCTTTAACGGTTTTAGCTACGCGGTTAACTTGAACCAGCTTCTCGATGTAGCCTTCGTCGCGCTTTTGATCGTTATTTGCCATAACTTAGAACTCCAGCCCGCCTTCACGAGCAGCATCAGCCAGCGCTTTGACGCGGCCATGGTACTTGAAGCCGGAACGGTCAAAGGCAACTTGAGATACACCGGCGGCTTTCGCACGCTCAGCTACCAGCTTGCCAACCTTAGTGGCCGCGTCGATGTTGCCAGTGGCGCCATCACGCAGGTCTTTGTCCAAGGTCGAGGCGCTTGCCAAAACCTTGCTGCCGTCGGCCGAAATGACCTGGGCGTAGATGTGCTGCGAGGAGCGGAACACGCACAGGCGCACGACTTCGAGTTCGTGCATCTTGAGACGTGCTTTGCGAGCGCGACGCAGTCGAGTAACTTTTTTGTCGGTCATTTGCTAGGCCCTACTTCTTCTTGGCTTCTTTACGACGGACTACTTCGTCCGCGTAACGCACACCCTTGCCTTTGTAAGGCTCTGGCGGACGGAAGTCGCGGATTTCAGCGGCCACCTGACCTACCAGCTGCTTGTCGATACCCTTGATCAGGATGTCGGTTTGGCTGGGAGTTTCAGCAGTGATACCGGCTGGCAGTTCGTAGTCCACTGGATGCGAGAAGCCCAGAGCCAGGTTCAGGACGGTGCCTTTAGCCTGTGCCTTGTAACCAACACCGACCAGCTGGAGCTTGCGCTCAAAGCCTTGGCTTACGCCCTGGACCATGTTGTTGACCAGAGCACGGGTAGTACCGGCCATGGCGCGAGCTTGCTGATCACCGTTGCGAGCGACGAAACGCAGTTCGCCGGACTCTTCGGTAACTTCAACAGACGAGTGAACGTTCAGTTCGAGAGTGCCTTTGGCACCCTTCACCGAAAGCTGCTGACCGGCGAATTTGACTTCGACACCAGCTGGCAGCTTAACGGGGTTCTTAGCGACGCGAGACATGCCTATCTCCCCTTAGAACACTGTGCACAGAACTTCGCCGCCGACACCGGCAGCGCGCGCAGCGCGGTCAGTCATCACACCTTTGTTGGTGGAGACGATAGACACGCCCAGGCCGCCACGAACTTTCGGCAGGTCTGTGACGGACTTGTACTGGCGCAGGCCAGGACGGCTGGAACGCTTCAGCTCCTCGATGACCGGACGGCCTTCGAAGTACTTGAGTTCGATCGACAGGGACGGCTTGGCCTCACCAGTAACCTGGTAGCCAGCGATGTAACCTTCGTCTTTCAGAACTTTGGCAACCGCGACCTTCAGAGTGGAGGAAGGCATGCTTACGACGGACTTTTCAGCCATCTGGGCATTACGGATGCGAGTTAGCATGTCCGCTAACGGGTCCTGCATACTCATGGGCTAGATGCTCCTGATACAAGAATTATTAGCCTTGCGGCTATCACAACCACCCAAGCAGGCAGGGTAAAAACCCGGGCTCAGGTGAGCCGGTCATTCTAGACACAAGACAGAAACGAAACAAGCCCCATGAAGGGGCTTGTTTGTTGGCGAGAACACCGGCGGTCGGAAGATTACTCCCCTTCCGCCAGGGTCACACCTGCAGCGATTACCAGGAGGCCTTGACCAGACCTGGTACGTCACCGCGCATTGCGGCTTGACGCAGCATGTTACGGCCCAGGCCGAACTTACGGTATACACCGTGAGGACGACCGGTCAGGCGGCAACGGTTGCGCAGACGCGCAGCGCTGGCATCACGTGGCTGCTTCTGCAGAGCGACAACGGCAGCGAAACGCTCTTCAGGAGAGGCGTTCAGGTTGACGATGGTCGCTTTCAGCTCAGCACGCTTTTTGGCGAACTTGGCTACCGTGAGCTGACGCTTCAGCTCGCGGTTTTTCATGCTCTTCTTGGCCATTTTCCTACTCCAATCAGTTGCGGAACGGGAATTTGAATGCACGCAGCAGAGCGCGGCCTTCGTCATCCGAACGAGCAGTGGTGGTCAGGGTGATGTCCAAACCGCGCAGAGCATCGATCTTGTCGTAATCGATTTCCGGGAAGATGATCTGCTCTTTCACGCCCATGCTGTAGTTGCCACGGCCATCGAAGGACTTGGCATTCAGGCCGCGGAAGTCGCGGACCCGAGGCAGGGAGATCGCCAGCAGGCGGTCCAGGAATTCGTACATCTTTTCGCGACGCAGGGTCACCTTGACACCGATCGGCCATCCTTCACGGACTTTGAAGCCCGCGATGGATTTACGAGCGAAAGTCACAACCGGCTTTTGACCGGTGATCTTTTCCAGGTCGGCAACAGCGTGCTCGATGACTTTCTTGTCGCCGATCGCTTCGCCCAGACCCATGTTCAGGGTGATCTTGGTAACGCGCGGAACTTCCATCACGTTCGACAGCTTAAGTTCTTCCTTAAGCTTAGGAGCGATTTCGTTCCGGTAAATCTCTTTCAGTCGTGCCATGGTCTTCTACCTAGCAGTGTTCAAGCATCAACCGCTTTTTGGGTCGACTTGAAGACACGAATTTTCTTACCGTCTTCTACTTTGAAACCAACGCGGTCAGCCTTGTTGGTTTCGCCATTGAAGATGGCAACGTTGGAAGCGTGCAGAGGCGCTTCTTTTTCGACGATACCGCCCTGAACGCCCGCCATCGGGTTAGGCTTGGTATGACGCTTGACCAGGTTCACACCACCGATGACCAGACGGTCGTCAGCGAGAACCTTCAGCACCTTACCGCGCTTACCTTTGTCTTTGCCGGCGATCACGATGATCTCGTCGTCACGACGAATCTTTTGCATGTCGGATCTCCTTACAGCACTTCAGGGGCGAGCGAGACGATCTTCATGAACTTCTCAGTACGAAGTTCACGGGTCACTGGCCCGAAGATGCGAGTGCCGATCGGCTCTTGCTTGGTGTTCAGCAGAACAGCAGCGTTGCCGTCGAAACGAATGATGGAACCGTCAGCGCGACGTACACCGTGACGGGTACGGACGACAACAGCGGTCATCACCTGGCCTTTTTTGACCTTACCGCGCGGAATTGCTTCCTTGACGGTTACTTTGATGATGTCACCGATGCCGGCGTAACGGCGGTGCGAACCGCCGAGTACCTTGATGCACATGACGCGACGAGCGCCGCTGTTATCGGCCACATCGAGCATGGATTGAGTCTGAATCATAAAATTTCTCCGACCCCTAGCCCTTAGACTTCAACAGCGCGTTCGAGGACTTCAACCAGTGCCCAGGACTTGGTCTTGGCCAGCGGACGGGTTTCACGGATGGAAACCTTGTCGCCGATTTTGCACTGGTTGGATTCGTCGTGCGCGTGCAGCTTAGTCGAACGCTTAACGTATTTACCGTAGATCGGGTGCTTGACGCGACGCTCGATCAGAACGGTGATGGTCTTGTCCATTTTGTCGCTGACGACACGGCCAGTCAGCGTACGGACGGTTTTTTCAGCTTCAGCCATGATCACTTACCTGCCTGCTGGTTAAGCACAGTTTTCACGCGAGCGATGTCACGCTTAACTTGCGAGAGCAGGTGCGACTGCCCCAACTGGCCAGTTGCCTTCTGCATACGCAGATTGAACTGGTCGCGCAGCAAGCCGAGCAGTTGCTCATTCAGTTGCTGTGCAGATTTTTCACGAAGTTCATTCGCTTTCATCACATCACCGTCCGCTTAACAAAGGAGGTGGCGAGAGGCAGCTTTGCAGCAGCCAGGGCGAAAGCTTCGCGCGCCAGCTCTTCAGAAACACCCTCGATCTCGTACAGGACTTTGCCTGGCTGGATCTGGGCAACCCAGTATTCCACGGAACCCTTACCTTTACCCATACGAACCTCGAGAGGCTTCTTGGAGATCGGCTTGTCCGGGAAGACACGGATCCAGATCTTGCCGCCACGTTTAACGTGACGGGTCAGAGCACGACGTGCCGACTCGATCTGGCGGGCGGTGAGGCGACCGCGAGCAACAGCTTTCAGGGCGAATTCGCCGAAGCTGACTTTGCTACCGCGCAGTGCCAGACCACGGTTGTGGCCGGTCATCTGCTTGCGGAATTTTGTACGCTTTGGTTGCAACATTTGGCGTACCCCTTACTTAGCAGCTTTTTTACGAGGCGCTGGTGCTTGTGGTTTCAGTTCTTCTTGGCGACCACCAATAACTTCGCCTTTGAAGATCCAAACCTTCACACCGATCACACCGTAAGTGGTGTGAGCTTCGTAGGTGTTGTAGTCGATATCGGCACGCAGGGTGTGCAGAGGCACACGACCTTCGCGATACCACTCGGTACGAGCAATCTCAGCACCGCCGAGACGACCGCTCACCTGGATCTTGATGCCCTTGGCACCAATACGCATGGCGTTCTGTACGGCGCGCTTCATGGCGCGACGGAACATTACGCGGCGTTCCAGCTGCTGAGCTACGCTCTGCGCAACCAGCATAGCGTCGAGTTCCGGCTTGCGGATCTCTTCGATGTTGATGTGCACAGGCACACCCATCTGCTTGGTCAGGTCCTGACGCAGCTTCTCGACATCCTCACCTTTCTTACCGATAACGATACCGGGACGAGCGGTGTGGATGGTGATGCGTGCAGTTTGAGCCGGACGATGAATATCGATACGGCTTACGGACGCGCTTTTTAGTTTGTCTTGGAGGTACTCACGCGTTTTCAGATCCTTCAAGAGGTAATCTGCGTAAGTAGCACCGTCTGCGTACCAGACGGAGGTGTGCTCCTTGACGATTCCCAGGCGAATGCCAGTGGGATGTACTTTCTGACCCATCTGATCGACTCCGTTACTTGTCCGCAACCTTGACAGTGATATGGCAAGACCGCTTGACGATGCGATCAGCACGGCCTTTGGCACGTGGCATGATGCGCTTCAGCGAACGCCCTTCGTTGACGAAGACGGTGGAGACCTTCAGGTCATCAACGTCTGCGCCTTCGTTGTGTTCGGCGTTGGCAACGGCCGACTCGAGGACTTTCTTCATGATTTCAGCGGCTTTTTTGCTGCTGAAGGCCAACAGGTTGAGCGCTTCGCCCACCTTCTTCCCGCGGATCTGGTCGGCGACCAAGCGGGCTTTCTGGGCGGAGATGCGAGCGCCCGACAACTTAGCGGCTACTTCCATTTCCTTACCCCTTAACGCTTGGCTTTCTTGTCAGCCACGTGCCCGCGATAGGTGCGGGTACCGGCGAACTCGCCCAGTTTGTGGCCGACCATGTCTTCGTTCACGAGAACTGGAACATGCTGGCGACCGTTGTGAACCGCGATGGTCAGACCGACCATTTGTGGCAGGATCATCGAACGACGCGACCAGGTTTTAACTGGCTTGCGATCATTCTTCTCCACCGCCACTTCGACCTTCTTCAGCAGGTGAAGATCGATAAAAGGACCTTTTTTCAGAGAACGTGGCACTGTCGTATCCCTCTAGTTACTTGCGACGACGGACGATCATGTTGTCGGTACGCTTATTACCACGGGTTTTAGCACCCTTGGTTGGGAAGCCCCATGGCGATACCGGATGACGACCACCGGAGGTACGACCTTCACCACCACCATGTGGGTGGTCAACCGGGTTCATGGCAACACCACGAACGGTTGGGCGAACGCCGCGCCAGCGTTTGGCACCAGCTTTACCCAGCGAGCGCAGGCTGTGCTCGGAGTTCGAGACTTCGCCCAGGGTCGCACGGCACTCAGCCAGTACTTTACGCATCTCACCGGAACGCAGACGCAGAGTCACGTAGACGCCTTCACGAGCGATCAGCTGAGCCGAAGCACCAGCGGAACGAGCGATCTGAGCACCTTTACCCGGCTTCAGTTCGATGCCGTGAATGGTGCTACCTACTGGGATGTTGCGCAGCTGCAGGGAGTTACCGGCCTTGATTGGGGCCAGAGCACCTGCGATCAGCTGGTCGCCAGCACTCACGCCTTTAGGGGCGATGATGTAGCGACGCTCACCGTCTGCGTAGCACAGCAGGGCGATGTGAGCAGTACGGTTTGGATCGTATTCGATACGCTCGACAGTGGCTGGGATGCCATCTTTGTCGTTGCGACGGAAGTCGACCAGACGGTAATGCTGCTTATGACCACCACCAACGTGACGAGTGGTGATGCGGCCATTGTTGTTACGACCACCAGACTTCGATTTCTTCTCGAGCAGCGGTGCGTGAGGAGCGCCTTTATGCAGCTCCTGGTTGACCACCTTGACCACGAAACGGCGGCCAGGGGAAGTCGGTTTGCATTTAACGATTGCCATGATGCACCCCTTCCTTACTCAGCACTGCTGCTGAAATCGAGATCTTGGCCTGGCTGAAGGGAGACGATCGCCTTCTTCCAGTCATTACGCTTGCCCAGACCACGTGCGGTACGCTTGGTTTTACCCAGAACGTTAACAGTCGACACGTTTTCAACTTTTACGTTGAACAGGCCTTCGACAGCTTTCTTGATTTCCAGCTTGGTTGCGTCAGTAGCAACCTTGAATACGAACTGGCCTTTTTTCTCAGCCAGAACGGTAGCCTTCTCGGAAACGTGCGGGCCAAGGAGGACTTTGAATACGCGTTCCTGGTTCATCCCAGCAGCTCCTCGAATTTCTTCACGGCCGAGACAGTGATCAACACTTTCTCGTATGCGATCAGACTGACCGGGTCGGAACCTTGAACGTCACGTACATCGACGTGCGGCAGGTTACGAGCAGCCAGGTACAGGTTCTGATCAACAGCGTCCGAAACGATCAGAACATCGCTCAGACCCATGCCGTTCAGCTTGTTCAGCAGATCTTTGGTTTTCGGTGCTTCAACAGCGAAGTCCTGAACCACGACCAGACGGTCGCTACGCACCAGCTCAGCGAGGATGGAGCGCAGAGCTGCGCGGTACATCTTCTTGTTGAGCTTCTGCGAGTGATCCTGAGGACGAGCTGCGAAGGTTACACCACCGCCACGCCAGATCGGACCACGAGTGGTACCAGCACGAGCACGGCCAGTACCCTTCTGACGCCATGGGCGCTTACCGCCACCAGCCACGTCGGAACGGGTCTTTTGCTGCTTGGTGCCCTGACGGCCGCCGGCCATGTAGGCCACGACTGCTTGGTGTACCAGCGTCTCGTTGAATTCGCCACCGAAAGTCAGTTCGGAAACTTCGATCGCCTGAGCGTCATTTACATTAAGTTGCATGTCAGTTTCCCCTTAACCGCGAGCCTTGACAGCCGGACGTACAACCACGTCGCCGCCAGTAGCGCCAGGAACGGCACCCTTGACCAGCAGCAGGTTGCGCTCAGCGTCTACGCGAACTACTTCCAGGGACTGAACAGTCACGCGCTCGGCGCCCATGTGACCGGACATTTTCTTGCCCTTGAACACACGACCAGGAGTCTGGCACTGGCCGATGGAGCCTGGGACACGGTGCGACACGGAGTTACCGTGGGTGTTGTCCTGGCCACGGAAGTTCCAGCGCTTGATGGTACCGGCAAAGCCTTTACCTTTGGACTGACCAGTAACGTCTACCAGCTGGCCTGCAGTGAAGAGTTCAGCTTTGATCGAGTCGCCAGCCTGGAACTCGCCTTCTTCAAGGCGGAACTCCCAGACACCGCGACCAGCGGCAACGTTGGCCTTGGCGAAGTGACCTGCCTGAGCGGCAGTCACACGCGAAGCACGACGCTCGCCGACAGTGACTTGCACTGCACGGTAGCCATCGGTTTCTTCAGTTTTGAACTGGGTGACGCGATTCGGCTCGATCTCAATGACCGTGACCGGAATGGAGACACCTTCTTCGGTGAAAATGCGGGTCATACCGCACTTGCGACCGACTACACCAATAGTCATGTTGTAAACCTCATGAGTGTACGGGGCTTTCACCCGCTATGGCCGCCCATTTCAGAGCGTTACACGACAAGACCGAAGTCTTAGCCGAGGCTGATCTGCACTTCCACACCTGCCGCCAGATCAAGCTTCATCAGCGCGTCAACGGTTTTATCCGTCGGCTGGACGATGTCCAGAACACGCTTATGAGTGCGGATCTCGTACTGGTCACGCGCGTCTTTGTTGACGTGCGGGGAGACCAGAACGGTGAAACGCTCTTTGCGGGTAGGCAGTGGAATTGGACCACGCACTTGTGCACCAGTACGTTTCGCGGTTTCCACGATTTCCTGGGTGGATTGGTCGATCAGGCGATGGTCGAAAGCCTTCAACCTGATTCGGATTTGCTGATTTTGCATTGGATTTCAGACTCCAGGCTGTTCCCAACGGACGCACTACGCCCGCTAAAAGGAGGCGTGATTCTATAGACGCCCCTATTTAGTGTCAACCCAATAAAAAAAACCCCCGCTGAGCGGGGGTTTTTTTCAATCGGTCGAGTGATTACTCGATGATTTTG
>NZ_JBHFCS010000026.1:0-65313 GCF_044143025.1 Pseudomonas sp. TR47
ACCTATTGGGCATAACCTTGCAATTTGCTTCAATTTACGCACATGCACTTGCGACCTCAAAATGCAACGTAAGCCCCGAATATCTCCATTATTGTCGCCGCCAGCCTTAGTTACAGCTGCTATGATGAATGAGATCGAAAACTGAAATCCCCCACTAGAATTGTTGACTGGAGTCAAAATGAATAAAAAGCGGCCGGTTAATCTTGATATTCGAACCATTCAGCTTCCTCTCACGGCGCTTACATCGATTCTGCACCGGATTTCAGGAATTATGCTCTTTATTTTTCTGGGACTGATACTGTATATGCTGAGCAAATCGTTGGAGTCAGAAAAGGGTTTTAATGAAGTCAAGGAGATTTTTTCTTCACCTTTCGGCAAAGTTAGTTTCTGGTTGGTATACTCTTCATTTATTTATCATCTCGTAGCCGGAATTCGACACCTAGTTATGGATGTGGGTGTTGGTCATACTTTGAAAGGCAGCAATCGCGCCTCTACTATTGTTTTAGTAGTGTCGGGTGTTTTAATGGTTGCTGGCGCCGTATGGATTTGGTAGCTGTGGAGTCGTAATGCGTATTTACAAGGACTAAAAGCGTCCTTTAAAGCTAACTTACGAAAGTATTTATAATCGACGGTTCACGCTTAAACGGTTGAATCCTTTCGGGCTTCCGAATAGCTGTTAGCTGAAAGCTATCATGAGCTAAGTTTTCTGTGCATCATCAAATGTGTTAATGGGAGCGCCATAGTACTAGGTACAAATATGGCTCTAGGACAATGTTAGATGTTTTGGATTTTGAGGCGGATCGCTCTTATCGAAGATCGTCTAATTCGCTCTGAAGCGCAGGTTTTTTGAAACTATCACCTGGTTGGCACACTG
This sequence comes from Pseudomonas sp. TR47, assembly GCF_044143025.1. Lineage (NCBI taxonomy): Bacteria > Pseudomonadati > Pseudomonadota > Gammaproteobacteria > Pseudomonadales > Pseudomonadaceae > Pseudomonas > Pseudomonas sp. TR47. The sequence continues at coordinate 875 of NZ_JBHFCS010000026.1, forward strand.
TGCGAATCAACATCAGATATGAGAAAGCCAATCAGGTGAACACTACCCTCGAGGGCTCATCTGTCCAGTTAAAGCCTCGAGTCTTTCTGGGTGCGCAAAAGACAAGAAGGTTATATGGGAAAATTATGAGGCCTGGATACCATGCGTCATGGGCGTGCCGATGCTGTGAGTGACAGAGCGAGAAGCAAGTGAAAGTCCCTGAAGTAGGGGCGGGATGCGCCCGAGTGGCATTTTTTGTCTTAAGGTAGATCGCGTAGCTGTTCTTGGGGAGCCCGCAGAACTCGGAAAAAATCGTACGCTAAGGTTTTCCGAGCTGCCGCAGCGGCCTGAATTTCCCGTCTTCCAGCTTGCGGCTTTGCCGCCAAACGTAATCGCCGGTCAGGTTGATGTGCTCCCAGCCCAATGGCGAAAGGTATTGCAGTAACTCAGGATTAACTGGCTTGCCTGCCTCTTCTCGGGCCTGGGTCGCGCGCTCCAAGTACACGGTGTTCCACAACACGATGGCGGCCGTCACCAGGTTGAGGCCGCTGGCCCGGTAGCGCTGCTGCTCGAAACTCCGATCCCTGATCTCGCCGAGGCGGTTGAAGAACACCGCCCTGGCCAGGGAGTTACGCGCCTCGCCCTTGTTCAATCCGGCATGCACGCGGCGACGCAGTTCCACGCTTTGCAGCCAATCGAGGATGAACAGCGTGCGCTCGATCCGACCCAGCTCGCGCAGAGCCACGGCCAGGCCGTTCTGGCGCGGGTAGCTGCCAAGCTTGCGCAGCATCAGCGATGCGGTGACGGTGCCCTGCTTGATCGACGCGGCCAGCCGCAGAATCTCGTCCCAGTGAGCGCAGACGTGCTTGATGTTCAGGGTTCCGCCGAGCATTGGACGCAGCGTCGGGTAGTCTTGGACGCTATTGGGCACATACAACTTGGTTTCACCGAGGTCGCGGATGCGCGGCGCGAAGCGGAAGCCCAGCAGGTGCATCAGGGCGAAGACGTGATCGGTGAAACCAGCCGTGTCGGTGTAGTGCTCCTCGATCCGCAGATCGGACTCGTGGTACAGCAGACCGTCGAGCACGTAGGTGGAATCACGCACGCCTACATTCACCACGCGGGTGCTGAACGGCGCGTACTGGTCAGAGATGTGGGTGTAGAACAGCCGTCCTGGCTCGCTACCGTACTTCGGGTTGACGTGGCCGGTGCTCTCGCCTTTACCGCCGGCACGGAAACGCTGGCCATCGGAGGATGAGGTGGTGCCGTCACCCCAGTTGGCGGCGAAGGCATGCCGGAACTGGCTGTTGACCAGCTCGGCCAGGGCCGTCGAGTAGGTTTCGTCACGGATGTGCCAGGCTTGCAACCAGGACAGCTTGGCGTAGGTCATGCCCGGACTCGACTCGGCCATTTTGGTCAGGCCGAGGTTGATGGCATCGCCCAGGATCGCCGTTAGCAGTAGCGTCCGGTCTTTCGCCTGTGCGCCATCCTTCAGGTGCGTGAAGTGGCGGGTGAAGCCCGTCCATTCATCCACATCCATCAGCAGCTCGGTGATCTTGATGCGCGGCAGTAGCTGGCTGGTCTGGTCGATCAGCGCCTGCGCGGTGTTGGGCACCGCGGAATCCAGCGGGGTGATTTTTAGCCCGGACTCGGTGAGGATGGCATCGGGTAGTTCGTTGTCCTTTGCCAGTCGGGTGACAGTGGCCAGCTGCTCGTCCAGCAGCTGCAAACGCTCTTCCAGGTACTGGTCGCTGTTCGGGTTGATCGCGAGTGGCAGCGCCTGTTCCCGCTTGAGTGCGGCGAATTTCTCGGGAGGCAGTAGGTAGTCATCGAAGTCGCGGAACTGCCGCGAGCCTTTGACCCAGATGTCGCCGGAGCGCAGCGCGTTCTTCAACTCGGACAAGGCGCAGATTTCGTAGAAGCGCCGGTCGATGCCTTCCGGGGTGATCACCAGCGGTTTCCAGCGCGGCTTGATGAAGGCGGTCGGTGCGTCGGAGGGCACCTTGCGCAGATTATCGGCATTCATCTCGCGTAGGGTCTGAACGGCATCCAGCACGGCTTGCGCTGCCGTCGCGGCTCGGAGCTGAAGCACCTCCAGAAAGGCTGGGGTGTAGCGGCGTAGCGTAGCGAAGTTCTCGCTGACCAGGTGCAGGTGGTCGAAGGCTTCCGGCCGGGCCAGCAGCTCGGCCTCAGTGACACTCTGGGTGAACTCGTCCCAGGGAATGACCGCCTCGATGGCGGCGAACGGATCGTCACCGGACTCTTTAGCGTCCAGCAGGGCCTGGCCGATCTTCGAGTACAGGCGCACCTTGTCATTGATCGCTTTGCCCTGCTTCTGGAACTGCTGCTGATGCTTGTGTTTCGCGCCACTGAACAGCTTGACCAGGATGCGGTCGTGCAGATCAACCAGTTCATCGATCACGGTCGCGGTGCTTTCCAGTACCACGGCGACCAGCGTGGCATAGCGCCTCTCCGGTTCGAACTTGCCGAGGTCTTGTGGCGTCATCTGCCCGCCCTCGCGGGCGAGCTTCAGCAATCGGTTCTGGTGGATGTGCCGGCCGAGGCTGTCGGGAAGGCCCACCAGTTGGAAAATCTTCAGCCGCTCGATGTGCTCGATCATGTGCCGCGAGTTCGGCTTCAGCGGTGATTGCCGCAACCAGGTCAACCAAGTGCTGTTGCTGCCGGCCTTAATGGTGAGCAGTTCGTCGAGCTTGGCGTGATGCGATGGGTTCAACGGCTCGACCAGGGCGCGATAGACCCGCCGATTGGCGCGTGCAATGGCCTCCGAACACGCCCGGTCAATAACGCTCAGCGTCGGCAGGATGCGCCGCTTCTGCCGCAAGCTCTCCAGCGCCTGCCCGGCCAGCAGCAAGCCCTTGTCGGTCTGCTGGGCCAGCTCGGTCAACTCGCGCACCAGGGCGCGGAAGTCCGACAGACCGAACGGGGCCAGTTGCAGGTAGGTGCGCAGTTCCAGAGCGTGCTCGCGGCGGGTCACGTCGCGCTCACCGTACTTCGCCCAACTCGCGGGGTCGGCTTGGACTTGCTTGGCCACCCACTGGATCACGGGCTCGGGTAGCGCCGTGTCGTTGCCCAGCGCATAACCAGGGTAGCGCAGCAGGCAGAGCTGCACGGCGAAGCCGAGGCGGTTGCCATCGCCCCGCCGTTGACGGATCAGGGACAGGTCGGAGTCGTTGAAGGTGTAGTAGCGGATCAGGTCATCCTGGCTTTCTGGCAGCGCAAGCAGGGTGTCGCGCTCCGTAGCCGAGAGAATCGAGCGACGCGGCATGGTTCAGTCGTCCGTGCGAAGGTACTGGTAGAGGGTTTCACGGCTGATGCCGAACTCGCGTGCGAGCTGAGCCTTCGGCTCGCCGGCAGCGGCCCGCTGCCGCAACGTGATGGCTTGATCGTCGGAGAGAGCTTTCTTGCGGCCCCGGTAAGCACCGCGCTGCTTGGCCAGGGCGATGCCCTCGCGCTGCCGCTCGCGGATCAGGGCGCGCTCGAACTCGGCAAAGGCCCCCATGACCGACAACATGAGGTTGGCCATGGGCGAGTCCTCGCCGGTGAACACCAACCCCTCCTTCAAGAACTCGATGCGCACGCCGCGCTTGGTCAGCCTTTGCACCAGACGGCGCAGATCGTCGAGGTTGCGCGCCAGGCGATCCATGCTGTGCACCACCACGGTATCGCCTTCGCGGACGAATCCGAGCATGGCTTCCAGCTGCGGGCGCTGGGTGTCCTTGCCCGAGGCCTTGTCGGTGAACAGCTTGCCGATCTCGACCTGCTCAAGTTGGCGTTCCGGGTTCTGGTCGTAACTGCTGACCCGAACGTAACCGATGCGTTGTCCCTGCAAGATGCCTCCATAGGCTGGATGGGCGGTAGGGCTTACGTTGGTTTTTGGTTCCATTGCGCCCTAAGCCTTGAATTTGTCAGGTTGGAATCTAAGACCTTGGCAAGCATGTGTCAAAGAATGTGAAAGCAGACTCTATTCTGACGGCGCAGCGTGGCCATTCCTGACATCCAGTTAGGGTATAGCTCAATATGACACATGGCTGCAAATCGCTAATTTACCAACTATAAAGAGCTATGCTCTCAAGAAGCGGTTGCGCTAACCGATACAGTATAAATTAGGCCCCAAGTATTATTTTATTTGCACAAAGGTAATGATTATGTTTTTCAATAAAAACAAACAACTGCTGGACACAGAAAATAAGCTCTCAGAACTACAGTGGCAGCTTGATTCAATAAATCGAAATGTCGCGGAAATCAGATTCAGGCCAGACGGGAGCGTAATCTATGCGAGCAATATCTTTCTAGAGATGCTTGGTTACAAACTCGAAGAAATAGCAGGGCAGCACCACAGAATTTTCTGCGAAAAGAATTATGCTAGCACAGCTGATTATTCGCGCTTCTGGCAGAAATTGGCTGACGGCCATCCTCTATCAGGTTTATTTAGGCGGCTGCGCAAAGACGGTAACTTAATATTGATTGAGGCTACTTATATTCCAGTTCAAAATCAAGATGGAAAAGTTATTGAAATCATTAAGATTGGCTCAGATGTCACTCAGAGAGAAAACGAGTTACTCTCACTAAGAGCCGTCCATGCAGCCATCTCCCGCTCGATGGCGGAGATCGAGTTCACACCTAACGGTGACATTCTGCATGCAAATGAGAATTTCCTCCGTGCTATGGGTTATCGCCTCAGCGATATCAAGGGTCGACACCACCGAATGTTCTGTTTCGATAATTTTTATCAAGAAAATACAAATTTTTGGCAGAGTTTAAAGGGAGGAACTTTTTTCAGCGGGCAATTTGAGCGCAAGACCGCATCGGGAGAGACCATCTATCTTGAGGCCACCTACAACCCCGTCGTTGATGAAGCCGGCCAGGTTGTGAAAGTGTTAAAATTTGCCACCGACGTCAGCTCGCAGAAGCATAAGGCTGATGAAATCCGTCAAGCCGCAGAGCTTTCCTTCACCACCGCCGAGGAGACATCTCAAATTTCCGTGCGGGGCATGGAGTCCCTTGCTAGTTCAATTGAATTATCTCAGAGCACACTTAATTTAATAAACGGTGCGGTTATTTTGATTACACAGCTAAATGCTCAGGCTAAAGATATCGAGAAAATTGTTACCACCATCCAAGGCGTGGCAGAACAAACTAACTTACTAGCACTTAACGCCGCAATTGAAGCTGCCCGAGCGGGTGAAATGGGCCGAGGCTTTGCTGTAGTAGCCGACGAGGTTCGTCAGTTGGCAGCTCGAACTAGCAGTGCCACCGTGGAAATCCAGAATGTGGTAACTGCTAACGGAAAGCTTACTCAGCAACTGAATATAGATATGAACAGCATCGCTAGAAGCGCCGAAGAAAACAACGATCAGATCGCAACTGTAACAACTATTATGCGTGAAATCAGTGACGGTGCAGACCATGTTGCCCGTACCGTATCGACGTTGTTCAAAGACAATAGCTAGTGTCCAGTTTTAGGAAAAATCAGGATCGGAACTTCGAGCCGCAGCGCTACAGAGCCAGAAGCCCAAACTTGGTGACGGCCATCGTGCTATGGAACACGATGTATCTGGAGCGCATCACTTGGGGCTGGTCGAGGCAAGTCGGTGGGCGGCGAGCTGCTGCAATACCTGTTGCCGCTGGGCTGGGAGCACATCAACCTGACTGGCGATTACGTCTGGCGGCAGAGCCGCAGGCTGGAGGTCGGGAAGTTCAGGCCGCTACGATTGCCCGGAAAACCTTAGCGTACGATTTTTTCCGAATTCTGCGGGCACCCCTAGCACGTCCGGAAAGCCCGGCAGCGCGAAAAAGTCTGCCGCCGAACTGACCACGAACGCCGCCAGCTCACCTTCACGCAGGTCGAATTCAGCTTGCTCGACCAGAAAGGCCTGGATGGCGGTTTCGAAGAAACCATGCACCGTGGCACCGGCAATGTGGCCGTTATGGTCGTTGTCCTGGGGGCGGGTGAGGATGGGGTGGAAGTGGGAGAACGCGCTGCGCTGAGGGGATTCGGTCATGAGATATCCACAATTGGTTACACCGTGAGGAAGCTTCCCACACCAAGACAGGAAGGACTATAGTCGCAATCAACTATAGATTGCATACCATGGTGTATCTGATGAAACTGAGAAAGACACCGATGCCAACTCATCAATTAGATCATGCCAACTTGAGCCGACTGGTGGAATCGGGCCGAATCAACGCTACGCACATCGTCGGCCAACCGGGTGGCTGGGCCATCCAGGTCGATATCAATCAGCAAGAGCACCTGCTGATTGCCCAACGTAGCGGCAACGTAAGGCTTTTCAAAAAGTTTGAAACCTTGGTCATCTACCTGCGTGAGATGGGCATCGACCATTTCGAGGTGGACACCTCAGCCTTTGATCCTGGCCTGATGAGCACTTACCAACGTCCTGATCGCGCTCAAGCGTTGAAGCGGGCTCATGAAGCAGCCGCTTACGAGGCGTGGTTCGCAGAGCAAGTCGAAGCAAGCCTGAACGATTCGTCGCCCGCGATGGAGGATGAAGAAGCAGAGCTGCTGTTCGCGGCTCGCCGCAGCGAACTCAAAGCCAGAGTCCGCTGATGCGCCTGGCTTGGCGTGAAATGGCCCGCAATGATCGCTTTCGCATTATGGACCATATAGCCCAGGACAATCCCGCTGCCGCCATTTCACTAGACGAAAAATTTGCCGAAAAAGCCAGGCTCGCTGCGCAGACTCCTTCCATGTACAAACCCGGGCGCTATCCGGGGACCCGGGAAATCATCATCCACCCCAACTACGTGATGGTCTATCGGATTACAAGGGAAGCCGTGGAAATCATCCGCATCCTGCATGCAAGGCAGCAATGGCCCTGAAACACAAAAGCCGCCCTTGGGGGCGGCTTTCTCGTTGCAACCGGCGACAGCTTACAGCTGTGGGCCAGCAGCCTTGATGGCGTCGGACACTTCGAACTTCTTGAAGTTTTCAGTGAACAGCTTGGCCAGGCCTTTTGCAGCTTCGTCGTAGGCAGCTTTGTCAGCCCAGGTGTTGCGCGGGTTGAGCAGCTCGGTCTCGACGCCCGGAACGGCCTTCGGCACGTCCAGGTTGATGATGTCCAGGTGCTCGGTCTCGGTACCGACCAGAGCGCCGCTCTGGATGGCAGCAATCACGCCACGGGTGGTCGGGATGCTGAAGCGCTTGCCGACGCCATAGCCACCACCGGTCCAGCCAGTGTTGACCAGGTAGACCTTGGAGCCGAAGGCGTTGATACGCTTGATCAGCAGCTCGGCGTATTCGCCAGCCGGGCGCGGGAAGAACGGTGCGCCGAAGCAGGTGGAGAAGGTCGACTTGATGCCGCCACCCGAACCCATTTCGGTGGAACCGACCAGCGCGGTGTAGCCGGACAGGAAGTGGTAGGCCGCCTGCTCGTTGTTCAGGATCGAAACCGGAGGCAGAACACCGGTCAGGTCGCAGGTCAGGAAGATGACTGCGTTAGGCTCGCCACCCAGGTTGGCTTCGGCGCGCTTGGCGACGTGCTCCAGCGGGTAGGCGGCGCGGCTGTTCTGGGTCAGGCTGACATCGGCATAGTCGGCGTGCTTGTTGCCGTCCAGGACGACGTTTTCCAGCACGGCGCCATGCTTGATGGCTTTCCAGATGACCGGCTCGTTCTTCTCGGACAGGTCGATGCACTTGGCATAGCAGCCGCCTTCCATGTTGAAGACAACGCCTTCGCCCCAACCGTGCTCGTCGTCACCGATCAGGTAACGGCTTTCGTCAGCCGACAGGGTGGTCTTGCCGGTGCCGGACAGGCCGAAGAACAGGGTGACGTCGCCTTCTTCACCGATGTTGGCAGCACAGTGCATTGGCAGCACGTCGGCAGCCGGCAGCAGGAAGTTCTGCACCGAGAACATGGCTTTCTTCATTTCGCCGGCATAACGCATGCCCGCGATCAGCACTTTCTTGGCGGCGAAGTTGATGATGACGCAACCGTCGGAGTTGGTGCCGTCACGCTCAGGCACGCACTCGAAGTTGGCAACGTTGAGGACCTGCCACTGGTCGCGGCCAGCCGGGTTGAACTGCTCAGGGTTGATGAACAGGCAACGGCCGAACAGGTTCTGCCAGGCGGTCTGGGTGGTCATCTTCACCGGCAGGTAGTGCTCGGCGGCAGCCCCTACGTGAACGTAGGAAACGAAGTGATCCTGGGCGTTGTTGAACGCCTCGACGCGGTCCCACAGGGCATCGAACTTGTCGGCCGGGAACTTGCGATTGATCGGGCCCCAGGCGATGGCGTCCTGGGTGGAAGGTTCTTCGACGATGAAACGGTCAGCCGGCGAACGGCCAGTACGGTGCCCGGTCTCGACGACCAGTGCGCCGGTATCGGCTAGCACGCCTTCACCGCGTTGCAGCGCTTCTTTTACCAGCTCATCGACGCTCAGGTCGGTGTACACGGTGTTGTTGGCTTGCGTCATGAGATACCCCATCCGGCCCGAGGCCGAGTGCTCCAAACGTTTTGTAGTTGTCTGTAAAAAACTACTACAGCGAAAAAAGTGGCCGGATTATGCCAGAAACGCCCAAAAAAAGTAGGCCCCTCCTGTCGTAACTGCCCTTTTGCGCAATTCGACAGGAGATTCCCCTGAAATTAAACGTTTCAGTGGCGAGTTTCTGACGCCGTGTCAGTGCCACCACCGGCAAACAGTTGTGCCACATCGCTGGCATCGAAGAAATAACGCTCGTTGCAGAACTGGCAATCGATCTCGACCTTGCCCCCGCACTCCTCGACCAGCTGCTTGGCATCATGCTCGCCAAGACTGACCAGCGCATTGCCGGAACGTTCGCGCGAGCAGCTGCATTTGAAGCGCAGCGGCTGGATATCGAACAGGCGTACGGCGTCTTCATGATAGAGGCGGTGCAGCAAGGTTTCGTTGGCCTCGGCCCACTCCTGCGGCTTGAGGGTGTTGGCCAGGGCAATCACGTGCTGCCAGCTGTCCTCGCGTTCTTCTTCATCACGCTGGCGATCCACCGGCAACTGCTGCAGCAACAGGCCGCGAGCCTTGCCGCCTTCGGCGTTGAGCCAGAAGCGCGTGTTGAGCTGCTGCGACTGCACGAAGTAGTTGGTGAAGCATTCGGACAGGTTTTTGCCGTCGAGCTCGACGGTACCCTGGTAGCGCTGGCCTTTGACCGGGTCGATGGTCAGGGTCAGATGGCCGTCGGGCATCAGCTGCGCCAGGGTCGCGTCGGCTGCTATCTGGTCCGCTTCGTAACGCGCCATGCCGCGGATGTCGCGCTCGCCCGAGCACTCCACCATCAGCAGGGGGATGGGGCCAGCAGAACGCGCCTGCAGGATCAGCAGGCCGTCGAACTTCAGCGCGCCCACCAACAGCGAGGTAGCGGCCATCAGCTCACCGAGCAGAGTGGCAACGGGCTGTGGGTATGCATGACGAGCCAACACCGCGGCGTAGCTGTCATCGAGTGCCACCCACTCGCCGCGAATATCGCGGTCGTCGAAGATGAAACGTTGGGTGAAATCGGTATCCGGCAAATCGCTCATAGGTTTTGGCTATCTAGAAATGATGACAAAATGGTTACACGGAATGTCGAACACTTGCGAGATCCCGTGACAGAGCGCTCACAAGGCGCTCCGATTCCTGATTGCAATAGAGGTATTTTATGGACAATCGACCACTGTTAAAAGCAAGGTGGTCTTGGGGCCCCTTGGCAGCCTGCACTTTGCTGCCCATCGCTCTACTGTGTTTCTGGTTGTGGCCGTTTGGCCAGATCCTGTGCCTGACTTTCGACGAATGGCTGTTCCACAGCCTCAATGCACCGTTGGCCGACAACACCACCTGGCGCTATATCTGGACCGTCGGCAGCCTGCGCCCCTTCGACATCGTCGTGGGCCTGGTCCTTCTGGCCGTGCTGATTCGCGGTGACTGGGTATTCAAAGCCAGCCAGGTGCGTGAAGCCTTCTTCGGCTTTCTGGTTACGCTGATCCTCTTAGTGGTGATTCGCGCGCTGTTTTCCAAGTGGGTGGATGCAATGGGCTGGCAGCATGACAGCCCATCAATGCTATTCACCAACGCTGTGCACCTGAGCGACTACTACCCGAACCTTGAGAAGGCATGGGAGCTGAAGGACCGTTCCAGCAACAGCTTCCCGGGCGACCACGCCTCGGTATTGCTGATCTGGGCCTTGTTCATGAGCCTGTTCAGCCGGCGCCTGGTCCAGCACCTCGTGATCTGGGGCCTGGCGTTGCTGTTCATGCTGCCGCGCCTGGTTGCAGGCGCGCACTGGGGGCAGGATGACTACATCGGTGGCTTGCTGATGGCGGTGCTGGCGTTGGGCTGGAGCTGCCATACGCCGCTGGCGGCCAAAGGTAGCGCGTTGCTGGTGCGGTGGACGGCGCCTTTGTTTGCCCTCGCTGCCAGGCTACCGCTGATCGGGCGCCTGGCGGTGGTCCGCTAGACGGCTGGGGCGGCTGCCCAGCCCATTCAATCAAAATTGCCGTGCAGCTGGTGAATCTGCCGCCGCTGCTTCTTGTTCGGCCGGCCGTCGGTGGTCACGCCCATCGCCCCGGCCTTGCGCAGCTCGGCTGCCTGCTCGCGGCGGCGCACACTCTCCTCGGTTTCTGCATACAGGGCCTGCGCTTCAGGCGCGCCCCGGCGTACCACCGACAGCGCCTTGACCACCACGGTACGCTCGTCGAAACCGGTACGCAGCACGAACTCGTCACCCACTCGCGGCTCCTTGCCGGGCTTGCAGCGCTCGCCCCGGCAATGCACCTTGCCACTTTCGATGGCGGCCTTGGCCAGCGCCCGGGTCTTGTAGAACCGCGCCGCCCACAACCATTTGTCCAGGCGTACCTTGTCGTCTTCTTCCGCTTTGTGTGCCATCCCGTTGCCTCGAATTCTGTCTTTCATCGAACTGTACTACCGTAACTGACGGATGCAAAAAGTCCCCGCCGTGCTTACAGTTCACCACCTCATTCGCAGGGTGTGCTTCGTGAAGACATTTGACCATCTGACTGTAATCGGCCTGCGCGAGTGGGTCGCCTTGCCCGACCTCGGTGTGGCGGGCCTGCGCGCCAAGATCGATACCGGTGCCAGCACCTCCAGCCTGCATGCCACCGAGGTGGAGCCCTTCGAGCGCGACGGCCAGCCATGGGTGCGCTTTACGGCCCACCTGGGTTCGATCGTGCAATTGCGCCACCGCCGCTGCGAAGCCCCGCTGGTCACCATGAAGACCATCAAGAGCTCCAACGGCCATGCCCAGACCCGTTACGTGATCCGCACCTCGTTGGCGTTGGGCGATGGCGTCTGGGAGGTAGAGTTCACCCTGGCCTGCCGCAAGAACATGCGCTATCGCCTGCTGCTCGGCTCCAAGGCACTCATTCACGGCCAGCTGGTGGTCAACCCCGGGCTCAAGTACGTGCAAGACAAACCGGCCTACCCGGCCACCCTATCTCCTGTCACAGGTGCTGCATGAAGATCGCTGTGCTGTCGCGCAATCCGCGTCTGTATTCCACCCGCCGGCTGGTCGAAGCCGGCACTCAGCGTGGCCACGAAATGGTGGTGATCGATACCCTGCGGGCCTACATGAACATCGCCAGCCACAAGCCGCAGATCCATTACCGCGGCAAGCCGCTGGAGGGTTTCGATGCAGTGATCCCGCGCATCGGCGCGTCAGTGACGTTCTACGGCTGCGCGGTGCTGCGCCAGTTCGAGATGATGGGCGTTTACCCGCTCAACGAGTCGGTGGCCATCGCCCGCTCGCGTGACAAGCTGCGTTCGTTGCAGTTGTTGTCCCGGCGCGGCATCGGCCTGCCCATTACCGGGTTCGCCCACTCGCCGGACGACATCCCCGACCTGATCCAGATGGTCAATGGCGCCCCGCTGGTCATCAAGGTGCTGGAAGGCACGCAAGGGATCGGCGTGGTGTTGTGCGAGACAACCCAAGCGGCCGAGTCGGTGATCGAAGCGTTCATGGGCCTGAAACAGAACATCATGGTTCAGGAATACATCAAGGAGGCCGGCGGTGCCGATATCCGCTGCTTCGTGGTGGGCGACAAGGTGATTGCTTCGATGAAGCGCCAGGCCAAGCCAGGCGAGTTTCGCTCCAACCTGCATCGCGGCGGTGTGGCCAGCCTGATCAAGATCACGCCTGAAGAGCGGATAACCGCCATTCGTGCGGCCAAGGTGATGGGCCTGAGCGTGGCGGGGGTGGATATTCTGCGCTCCAACCACGGGCCGCTGGTGATGGAGGTGAACTCCTCACCGGGCCTGGAAGGTATCGAGGTGACAACCGGCAAGAACGTGGCTGGGATGATCATCGAGCATCTGGAGAAAAATGGCGGGCCGAATCAGACCCGGACCAAGGGCAAAGGCTGAGGTTTTGGGGCTGCCGTGCAGCCCCATCGCTTGCCGGCGATAGGGCCATCACTGACAGCGAAGGCTCAAACCGCATTACGCGGTAGCAAAAGCCCCAACGGCAACCTTACCCGCGCCTCGATCCCGCCCCCGGACCGGTTGCGCAACTCGACATTGCCGCCATGCTGGGCGGCGATCCGCTTGACGATCGCCAGCCCCAACCCGGTGCCCTTGCCACCCCGCGCCCGGTCCCCACGAATGAACGGGTTGAAGATGGTCTCCAGCTCCGACTCATCGATCCCTGCCCCCCGGTCCAGCACGCTCAGCACCACATAAGGCGCGCTCTCGTCGCCCGACACATAGGCGGCCACCTCGACCCCCTTGCCCGCGTGATGCAGCGCGTTACCGATCAGGTTGCCCAGCATGCGCTTGAGGGAAACCCTGCGCAGCGGGAATGGCGGAATAGGCTCCAGGCACAAGCGCACACGCTCTTGCGGCTGGTTGTAGGGCGCCACCACTTCGCGCACCAGGTCGGCCAGGTCGACCTCCTCCAGCGGCTCGTCGCGGCCATCGCGAATGAAGGCCAGGAACTGGTCAAGAATCGCGTCCATGTCCTCGATGTCGCGGACCATGTCGTCGCTCAGTTCGTTGTCGCTGTTCAGCAAGGACAGCGACAGACGCAGGCGCGTCAGTGGCGTGCGCAAATCGTGGGACACACCCGCCAGCATCAGCTCGCGCTCACGCCCGGCCTGCTCGACATCCTCGGCCATCTGGTTGAACGCGCGATACACCTCGGTCATTTCGCTCGGCGTATCACTGATCGGCAGACGTACACTGCGGCCCTGGCCCAACTGACGGGCAGCGAACACCAGGCGCTTGAGCGGCTGGTTGAGCTGGCGCACGAAGATCCACGCCGAAGCGGTGGACAACAGGCCAATGGCCAGGAACCAGCCAAGTACGTTCCAGATCTTCTGGCCACGCAACGGGTGCGGATAAAGCGGCACTTTCAGCCAGCCCGGGCCGAGGCTCGGCGCGTTGACCCACAACGCAGGCGGTGCGTGGATGCGCAAGCGCACTTCGGTGTCTTCGCCCAGCTCGGCCTGCATCTGCCGTTGATAGATTTCGCTGTAGGGCCAGTGCTGCTCGCCCTCCGGCACGCCGGAGCCGGTCACTCGGATCAGGCCTGCGGCTTCGGCAATCTTGTCGCGGTTTTCTTCATCGGCCGCCCAATAGGCGCGCAGCGTCAGCGCCACACCATGGCTGTACTGCCGATCGACCAGCACATCCTCGTTCATCAGCAGGTAGACCAGGGTCAGCGCCTTGGAGAACAGGACAACGATCAGCACCAGCCACAGGGTGCGGGCGAAGAAGCTTTGCGGGAACCAGACCGGAGTTTTCATCGAAGGCCAGGCTTCATTTGCCAGCGTTTCCGTCCGGTACGAAGACGTAACCTACGCCCCACACAGTCTGGATATACCGCGGTTTGGAAGGGTCCGGTTCGATCATGCGGCGCAGGCGCGAAATCTGTACGTCGATCGAGCGCTCCAGGGCATCCCACTCACGGCCACGGGCCAGGTTCATCAGCTTGTCGCGGGTCAACGGCTCACGGGCGTGCATGACCAGGGCCTTGAGCACGGCGAATTCACCGGTGGTGAGCATGTGCACTTCTTCGCCACGCTTGAGTTCACGGGTGGCCAGCGACAGCTCGTAATCGCCGAAAGTGACCGACTCGTCCTCGCTGCCCGGGGCGCCCGGTACCGTCGGTGCCTGACGGCGCAGCACGGCCTTGACCCGCGCCATCAGCTCGTCCGGGTTGAACGGCTTGCCCAGGTAATCGTCAGCGCCCAGCTCAAGCCCCTTGATGCGGCTGAGTTCGTCACCCTTGGCGGTGAGCATGATGATCGGGATCTGGTTGTTCGACTGGCGCAGGCGCTTGCACGCGGACAAGCCATCCTCGCCAGGCAGCATCAGGTCGAGCACCACCAGGTTGAATACCTCGCGCTGCAGCAGGCGGTCCATCTGTTCGGTGTTGGGCACCGCGCGGGCACGGTAGCCCTTGCTGGTGAAGAAACGTTCCAGCAGGCTGCTGAGCCCCGGATCGTCGTCGACGATGAGAATCTTGTCACCTTCAGCGTTGTTTGCGGTGCCGGTCATGAATAACTCCTCTGAGATCGCCGCGCATTATGGCGTAGCCATTGCCACGCGTGCCGTGAGCATTGTTAGCAGATTTTTCCCCCGGCGCCACTTCCCGGCCTCCGCAACTGGCCTGGCGCCATCACCGCAAGCCGTCTGCGATGGGTATAATGCGCGGCTTTCTCCAGTGCCGCCGGGCGGAACAAGCGCCTCGCAGCCCCCGTATTCACAATTGTCAGGTGGTTTACATGGACAGCATCAACAGCCGTATCGCCGAGGAACTGGGCGTACGCCCTCAGCAGGTCGAGGCGGCCGTGGGCCTGTTGGACGAAGGCTCTACCGTGCCCTTCATCGCCCGTTACCGCAAGGAAGTGACCGGTAGCCTGGACGACACCCAGTTGCGCCACCTGGAAGAGCGCCTGCGCTACCTGCGCGAGCTGGACGAGCGCCGTGCGAGCATCCTGTCCAGCATCGAGGAACAGGGCAAGCTGACCCCTGAGCTGGCCCGCGAGATCAAGCTGGCCGACACCAAGACCCGCCTCGAAGACCTTTACCTGCCGTACAAGCAAAAGCGCCGCACCAAGGGCCAGATCGCCCTGGAAGCCGGCCTGGGCGAGCTGGCCGACGGCCTGTTCAACGACCCGCAACTGGCGCCGGAAAGCGAAGCCGCGCGCTTCGTCGATGCCGACAAAGGTGTCGCCGACGTCAAGGCCGCCCTCGAGGGCGCCAAGTACATCCTCATGGAGCGTTTCGCCGAAGACGCTGCCCTGCTCGACAAGCTGCGCAACTTCCTCAAGCAGGAAGCGGTGCTCAGCGCCCGCGTGGTGGCTGGCAAGGAAGAGGAAGGCGCCAAGTTCCGCGATTATTTCGCCCATGACGAACTGCTGCGCACTTGCCCGTCGCACCGCGCACTGGCCATTTTCCGCGGCCGCAACGAAGGTGTGCTGAGCGCGTCGCTGAAGGTTGGCGAAGAGCTGCCGGGCACCCTGCACCCGTGCGAAATGATGATCGGCAGCCACTTCGGCGTGGAAAACCGCAACCGCCCGGCTGACAAGTGGCTGGGCGAGGTGGTGCGCTGGACCTGGAAGGTCAAGCTGTACACCCACCTGGAAACCGACCTGTTCGGTGAGTTGCGCGACAACGCCGAAAGCGAGGCGATCAACGTCTTCGCCCACAACCTGCACGACCTGCTGCTGGCCGCCCCGGCCGGCCCGCGCGCTACCCTGGGCTTCGACCCGGGCCTGCGTACCGGCTGCAAGGTCGCGGTGGTCGATGCCACCGGCAAGCTGCTGGACACCGCCACGGTCTATCCGCACGCACCGCGCAACGACTGGGACCGCACGATCTCGGTACTGGCCGCACTGTGCGCCAAACACTCGGTGGAGCTGATCGCCATTGGCAACGGCACCGCCAGCCGCGAGAGCGACAAGCTGATCGCCGAGCTGGTTAAAAAATACCCGGCGCTGAAGATCACCAAGATCATGGTCTCCGAAGCCGGTGCGTCGGTGTACTCGGCATCGGAGCTGGCTGCCCGTGAATTCCCTGACCTGGACGTGTCGATCCGTGGCGCCGTGTCGATTGCCCGCCGCCTGCAGGACCCGCTGGCCGAACTGGTGAAGATCGACCCCAAATCCATCGGTGTCGGCCAGTACCAGCACGATGTGTCCCAGGTGAAGCTGGCCCGCGGCCTGGACGCGGTGGTCGAGGACTGTGTGAACGCCGTGGGCGTGGACGTCAACACCGCTTCGGTCGCGCTACTGACCCGCATCTCCGGCCTCAACGCCACCCTGGCGCAGAACATCGTCGCGCACCGCGACGCCAATGGCCCGTTCGCCACCCGTGCCGCACTCAAGAAGGTCAGCCGTCTGGGTGAGAAAACCTTCGAGCAGGCCGCAGGCTTCCTGCGCGTAATGAACGGCGACAACCCGCTGGATGCCTCCGCCGTGCACCCCGAGGCCTACCCGCTGGTGAAACGCATCGCCGCCGACACCGGCCGTGACATCCGCTCGCTCATCGGCGACAGCGGCTTCCTCAAGCGCCTGGACCCCAAGCAGTTCACCGACGAAACCTTCGGCCTGCCCACCGTCACCGACATCCTCCAGGAACTGGACAAACCTGGCCGTGACCCGCGCCCCGAGTTCAAGACCGCCACCTTCCAGGACGGCGTCGAAGACCTCAAAGACCTGGAGCCCGGCATGATTCTCGAAGGCGTGGTCACCAACGTCACCAACTTCGGCGCGTTCGTCGACATCGGCGTGCACCAGGACGGCCTGGTACACATCTCGGCGCTGTCCGAGAAGTTCGTCAAGGACCCGCGCGAAGCGGTCAAGGCCGGCGACGTGGTCAAGGTCAAGGTCATGGAAGTGGACATCCCGCGCAAGCGTGTCGGCCTGTCCATGCGCATGAGCGATACCCCGGGCGAAAAAGTCGAAGGCAACCGTGGTGGCAACCGTGGCAATGGCGGCAACCGCCAGCAGCAGGCACCACGCCAGCGCGAAACCGCTAGCGCCGCGCCGGCGAACAACGCCATGGCTGCGCTCTTTGCCAACGCCAAGCAGTTGAAAAAGAAGTGATGGAGATCCCCAAAGAGCTCGTTGAAAGCGCCTACAGCCAGCTACTGGGCTGCCGCCTGCAACGCCTGGACACGGGCGTTGCAGAGGTGGCACTGGCGCTTGAGCCGCACCTGCGCAACCGCGGCCAGAAGCTGCACGGCGGGGCCATCTTCAGCCTGGTGGACATCGCCATGGGCCTGGCCTGCTCGGCCAGCCATGGTTTCGACCAGCAGAGCGTGACCATCGAATGCAAGATCAACTACATGCGTGCGGTCGGTGACGGCGAGGTCCTGTGCACGGCGCGGGTGCTGCACGCCGGGCGCCGTACCCTGGTGGTCGACGCCGACGTAGTCCAAGGCGACAAACTGGTCGCCAAAGCGCAGGGAACCTTCGCGGTTCTCTAGCTCACCAAACGGTATCTGCGGTATTTTGCGGCAGTGCGCTGGCACTGCCGTAACCGCGTAAACCAGGCGACGACGCCAGTTCCTTTCCTCCTACCCTTGTAGACCGTCAACTCTACCCCCATATTGGGGCGACTGATGCGTGAAGGAAACCATCTTGAGCGACCTCCTCAACCGCCGCCTGAGCCTGCTCGGCGCCAATCTCCCCCTGCTCAAGCAGTGCCTGCACGGTATTGAGCGCGAATGCCTGCGCGTCACCGACGAAGGTCGCCTGGCTCAGACCCCGCATCCGGAAAACCTGGGTTCGGCGCTGACCAACGAGCAGATCACCACCGATTATTCCGAGTCGCTGCTGGAGTTCATCACCCCGGCCCTGCCCGACCCGGCCCAGGTGCTGGAAAGCCTCGAGCAAACCCACCGCTTCGTCTACAGCAAGCTTGGCGACGAATTGCTGTGGAGCCCGTCGATGCCGTGCACGCTGCCGGCCGAGGAGGACATCCCGATCGCCGAGTACGGGACCTCGAACATCGGCAAGCTCAAGCACGTCTACCGCAAGGGCCTGGCCCTGCGCTACGGCCGCACCATGCAGTGCATCGCCGGCATCCACTACAACTTCTCGTTGCCTGAAGCGCTGTGGCCGCTGCTGCGCGCCGCCGAAGGCAACGACCTGAACGACCGCGACTACCAGTCGGCGGCGTACATTGCGCTGATCCGCAACTTCCGCCGTTACAGCTGGCTGCTGATGTACCTGTTCGGTGCCTCGCCAGCCCTGGACAAAGGCTTCCTGCGTGGCCGCCCGCACCAGCTCGAAGAGCTGGACGCCGAAACCCTGTACCTGCCCTACGCCACCAGCTTGCGCATGAGCGACCTGGGCTACCAGAGCAACGCCCAGGCCGGCCTCACACCCTGCTACAACAACCTGGCCAGCTATACCGACAGCCTGCGCAAGGCGGTGGGCACGCCCTACCCGCCCTATGTGGAAATCGGTACGCATGTGGACGGCGAATGGGTGCAGTTGAACACCAACATCCTGCAGATCGAGAACGAGTACTACTCGAACATCCGCCCCAAGCGTGTCACCTACACCGGCGAGCGGCCGATCCAGGCCCTGACCTCACGCGGCGTGCAGTATGTCGAAGTGCGCTGCCTGGACATCAACCCGTTCCTGCCGGTAGGCATCGACCTGACCGAGGCGCGCTTCCTCGATGCGTTTCTGTTGTTCTGTGCCCTGGAAGACAGCCCGCTGCTGGACAATGGCGAATGCGGCCAGTGCACCGACAACTTCCTGAGTGTGGTCAAGGAAGGCCGTCGCCCAGGCCTTGAGCTGCGCCGTGAGGGCCAACCGATCGAGCTGAAAGCCTGGGCCAGCGACTTGCTTGGGCGCATCGGCCAGCTGGCTGAGCTGCTCGATCACGCTCAAGGCGGCGACGAACATGCCAAAGCCCTGGCCGCACAGCAGGCCAAAGTCGACGACGCTTCGCTGACGCCATCGGCCCAGGTGCTCGCGCGCATGAGCGAGCATGAGGAAAGCTTCATCCAGTTCTCGCTGCGCCAGAGCCGCCTGCACGCGCAAACGTTCCGTGAGCAACCGCTGCCCACAGAGCGCCAGCAAGCCTACGAGACCCTCGCCCGCAATTCGCTGGCCGAGCAGTCACGCCTCGAGCAGCAGGAAGTCGGTGACTTCGACCAGTTCGTCGGCGCCTACCAGGCCAGCATCCTGGCGATCAGCAACTGATGACCCGCAGCACCACCCCGCGCAAGCCGCGCGCCAGCAGCCAGGCCAGGATCGAGGCGATCCTGGCGGCGGCGCGCGAGCTGTTGGCCGAGCAAGGGGTGGCAGCATTGTCGATCTACAGCGTGGCCGAACGGGCGCAGATTCCACCCTCGTCGGTGTATCACTTCTTTGCCAGCGTGCCGGCACTGCTCGAAGCGCTGACGGCCGATGTGCACCGGGCATTTCGCGAGGCGTTGAGCGCACCGATAGACAGCAGTGCGCTCGGCACCTGGCATGAGCTTTCACGGTTGATCGAACAGCGCATGCTCGACATCTACAACGAGGATGCTGCAGCGCGTCAGTTGATCCTGGCCCAGCATGGCCTGAGCGAAGTGGTGCAGGCGGACCGGCAGCACGACATGGAGCTGGGTGAGTTGATGCACAAGCTGTTCGACCAGCATTTCCGGTTGCCGGTAATGCCTGCGGACGTGGATGTGTTTGCACTGGCCATGGAGTTGAGCGACCGGGTGTATGCGCGCTCGGTACAGTTGCACGAGGCGATCACCCCGCGCATGGCCGAGGAAGGCAAGCGGGTGTTCGAGGCGTACCTGGGCTTGTACCTGCCGCCGTTTCTTGCCAAACGCTGATCTTGCTGGGGCCGCTCTTACAGGGTAACGCCATTTCCTGTAGGAGCGGCCTTGTGTCGCGAAAGGGCTGCAAAGCAGCCCCAAATGCCCACATCACAGCTTGGCGATGGACACTTCAGTCGATTTCACAAAAGCGATCACTTCACTGCCCACCTGCAGTTCCAGCTCCTTCACAGAGCGGGTGGTGATCACCGAGGTGACGATGCCGGAAGCGGTCTGCACATCGATTTCCGACAATACCGGGCCCTCGAGGATTTCTTTCACGGTGCCTTTGAACTGGTTGCGGACGTTGATGGCTTTGATAGTCATGATGTGCTTCCTTCTCTATGGCTTCAGTCTGGTAAGTGAGTCATTCAGTGCGCCCAACGCAGTTGCGTGGGCAGAGGGGCTAGAGGGTCCGGCTCGGGCGCAGTGCCCGGGGCCGACAGAACACGGTTGAGCACTTCGCTTTCCAGCGCGGCCAGACGGTGCGAACCACGCACCCTTGGCCGAGCCAGATCGACGTTGAGGTCCAGGCCGACTGCGCCGTCCTCGATAAGGATCACCCGGTCGGCCACGGCAACGGCTTCGTTGACGTCATGGGTGACCAGCAGCACGGTGAAGCCGTGCTGACGCCACAGGCGTTCGATCAGTTGCTGCATCTCGATACGGGTCAGGGCATCCAGCGCACCCAGCGGCTCGTCCAGCAGCAGCAGGCGTGGCTGATGAATCAGCGCCCGGGCCAACGCCACGCGCTGCTTCTGGCCACCCGAGAGCGCTGCCGGCCACTCATTGGCGCGGTCAGCCAGGCCAACCGCCTCCAGTGCTTCCAGCGCACGGGGGCGCCAGTGGCCGGACAGGCCCAGGCAGACGTTGTCGATCACCTTTTTCCAAGGCAGCAGGCGAGCGTCCTGGAACATCAGGCGGGTTTCTTCGCGGGCCTCGGCCAGCGGTGCGGCACCAGCCAGAAGCTCACCGGCGCCGGGCTGGTCGAGCCCGGCCAGCAGGCGCAGCAAGGTGCTCTTGCCACAGCCGCTGCGCCCAACGATGGCAACGAACTGGCCGGCCGGAATGTGCAGGTCGATACCGCGCAGCACTTCACGTTGGCCAAAGGTCTTGCGCAAGCTATTGGCGGCCAGCGGGATACCCCGCAACAAGCGCGGCGGTTGTTCCTTGAGAATGGTCATGCGCCCTCCTTCCTGGCGACTTGGTAGGCCGGGTGCCAGCGCAACCAGACACGTTCCAGGCCGCGGGCGGCGAGGTCGGCGAGCTTGCCGAGCACGGCATACAGGACGATGGACAGGATCACCACGTCGGTCTGCAGGAATTCACGGGCATTCATTGCCAGGTAACCGATACCGGCGTTGGCCGAAATGGTTTCGGCAACGATAAGGGTCAGCCACATGAAGCCGAGGGCAAAGCGCACACCGACCAGGATCGAGGGCAACGCGCCCGGCAGGATCACCTGGCGGAACAGGCCGAAGCCGGACAGGCCATAGCTGCGGGCCATTTCCACCAGCGCCGGGTCGACGTTGCGGATACCGTGGTAGGTGTTCAGGTAGATCGGGAACAGCGTGCCCAGCGCGACCAGGAAGATCTTTGCCGACTCGTCGATACCGAACCACAGGATCACCAGCGGGATCAGCGCCAGATGCGGCACGTTGCGGATCATCTGCACCGAGCTGTCGAGCAGGCGTTCGCCCCAGTTCGACAGACCGGTGATGAAGCCCAGCACCAGCCCAATGCTGCCACCGATCACAAAGCCCAGGCCGGCACGCCAGCCGCTGATGGCCAGGTGGGTCCAGATTTCACCGCTGCGTACCAGCTCGACACCGGCGCTGACTACGGCGCTGGGTGCAGGCAGGATGCGCGTCGACAACCAGCCAGCACTGACCGCCAGCTGCCAGACAGCCAACAGCAGTACCGGCAGCGCCCACGGCGCCAGGCGCTGGGTCAGGGTGGAGGACGTTGCACGACTCATGGCTGCGCCCTCAGCTCTGCGACACGGACTTGGGCAGGATGTCGTTGGCCACCATCTCGCCGAACGGGCTCACGTAGCCACCTGTCTGCGGTTGCTCCGGGCGCTGCACGTCCAGGTGCGGGAACAGCAGCTCGGCAACGCGGTAGGACTCTTCCAGGTGTGGATAACCTGAGAGGATGAAGGTATCTATCCCCAGTTCGGCGTACTCCTTGACCCGTGCCGCGACAGTCGGGCCATCACCGACCAACGCGGTACCGGCGCCACCGCGTACCAGGCCGACACCGGCCCACAGGTTGGGGCTGACTTCGAGGTTGTCACGGTTGCCGCCATGCAATGCGGCCATGCGCTGCTGACCCACCGAGTCGAAGCGCGCCAGCGAAGCCTGGGCACGGGCGATGGTGTCGTCGTCCAGGTGCGAAATCAGGCGGTCTGCCGCGGCCCAGGCTTCGTCGTTGGTTTCCCGCACGATCACATGCAGACGGATACCAAAGCGTACTTCGCGGCCCTGCGCGGCAGCCTTCTCCCGCACCTGAGCGATTTTCTCGGCAACAGCGGCTGGCGGCTCGCCCCAGGTCAGGTACAGCTCGACCTGCTCGGCGGCAAGGTCCTGCGCGGCTTCGGACGAGCCACCGAAATACAGAGGCGGGCGTGGTTGCTGAATGGGCGGATAGAGCAGCTTGGCGCCCTTCACCTGGATGTGCTTGCCTTGGTAGTCGACGTTCTCGCCCTCCAGCACCTTGCGCCAGATACGCGTGAACTCGACCGAGGCTTCGTAGCGCTCCTGGTGGTTCAGGTGCAGGCCATCACCGGCCAGCTCGTCGGGGTCGCCACCGGTGACCAGGTTGAACAGCGCCCGGCCGTTGGACAGGCGGTCCAGGGTTGCCGCCTGGCGCGCCGCGACCGTCGGCGAAATGATGCCTGGACGCAGGGCAACCAGGAATTTCAGATGCTGGGTCACCGGGATCAGCGATGCTGCCACCAACCAGGAATCCTCGCAGGAACGCCCGGTAGGGATCAGCACACCACCAAAGCCGAGACGGTCGGCGGCCTGGGCAATCTGTTGCAGGTAACCGTGATCGACCGCACGGGCACCCTCGGATGTGCCCAGGTACTTGCCGTCACCGTGGGTGGGGAGGAACCAGAAAATGTTGAGACTCATTGGAGTTGTCTCCTTAAAGATGGCGAGGGCCACAGCGGCGCCCCGGCACAGGCGAATCAATCAAGGCGCGCTGGCGACCTTGGCCGGGGGTGTCCAGATCACGTCCTTGATGCTCAGCGGCTTGGGAATCAGCTTCAGCGCCTGGAAGGTGTCGGCGATTTTCTGTTGTGCGGCCACCACCTCGGGGGTCAGCGGCGCGGCACCGTAGCCTTGGCGCTTGACCGAAGTCAGGGTGATGTCGGCGGGCAGCCCGAGCAGCGCAGCGACCTGGTCGGTCACCTCCTGCGGGTTGGCCTGTGACCATTTGCCCACGGCGCGTACTTCTTCGATGAGGGCGTTGATCACAGCCGGATGCTGGGTCGCGTAGTTGCGGGTGGCCAGGTAGAACTGGTGGTTGTCGACCAGGTCTTTGCCGTCACGCAGGGTGCGTGCCTGCAGCTGCTGTTCGGCGGCGGCCTGGTACGGGTCCCAGATCACCCAGGCATCGACGCTGCCACGCTCGAACGCGGCGCGGGCATCGGCCGGCGGCAGGTAGACGGGCTGTATATCGCTGTACTTGAGGCCGGCCTCTTCCAGGGCGCGGACCAGCAGGTAGTGAACGTTCGAACCTTTGTTGAGCGCAACTTTCTTGCCTTTGAGTTCCTTCACCGACTGGATCGGCGAGCCCTTCGGTACAAGGATCGCTTCACTGTGCGGCGCAGGCGGTTCGTAGGCCACATAGAGCAGATCGGCACCCGCGGCCTGAGCGAATACCGGCGGCGTTTCACCAGTTACGCCAAAGTCGATGGAGCCGACATTCAAGCCTTCGAGCAGCTGCGGGCCCCCGGGGAATTCGGTCCATTGCACCTGGATGCCCTGATCGGCCAGTCGCTTTTCCAGCGTTCCCTTGGCTTTGAGCAGCACCAGGGTGCCGTATTTCTGATAGCCGATACGCAGGCTTTCAGCCTGGGCTTGGGTAATGGCGCCGAAGGACACAGCCGCCGCAAACAGGGCGACCAGACCATGGCGCAAGAAGACTGTGCGCATGGCGCTCTCCTGTGCGAGTAGGTTCGGGTTGCACCTGCTTGCCTCGTTGACGGGCGAGTAAGGTGGATGACGCGATAAAGCCGTTGTGCCGGTTCAGATGCTCCAGCGCTGGAAGTGTTGCACCTGAGGGCTGACATTAGCAGCCTTGGTATATTCCTAGAAATCATATTTTTTCATTTGTTTATTCCATAAAGTACTTTGGTGATTCTTTGATATTGGGGCCGCTTTGCGGCCCTTTCGCGACACAAGGCCGCTCCTACGAGGAGCCGCGCCTTGTGTCGCGATGGGCTGCGCAGCAGCCCCACGCCTGAAGCGGTTTGTGCAGGCATAAAAAAGGGCCGTCGAAACGGCCCGAATATCCCTGCTATGGCTAAGAGCAATGCAACGAGAATGCTTCAGCGATTGGGTTGCGGGGTCAGCCGCAGATAGGGTTTTACAGCGCGGTAGCCTTTCGGGAAGCGCTGCTTGATCTCGTCCTCATCCTTCAACGAAGGCACGATTACCACTTCGTCGCCATCCTGCCAGTTACCTGGCGTGGCCACCTTGTGGTTGTCGGTGAGCTGCAGCGAGTCGATCACCCGCAGTATTTCGTTGAAGTTGCGCCCGGTACTGGCTGGATAGGTAATGGTCAGGCGCACCTTCTTGTTCGGGTCGATGACGAACAGCGAGCGCACGGTCAGGGTGTCGCTGGCGTTCGGGTGGATCAGGTCGTACAGGTCGGAAACCTTGCGGTCGGCGTCGGCGATGATCGGGAAGTTGACCACGGTGTTCTGGGTCTCGTTGATGTCCTCGATCCACTTGTGGTGCGAGTCGACCGGGTCTACGGACAGGGCGATGGCCTTGACCCCACGTTTGGCGAAGTCGTCCTTGAGTTTGGCGGTCAGGCCCAGCTCGGTGGTGCACACCGGGGTGAAGTCGGCCGGGTGAGAGAACAGTACACCCCAGCTGTTACCGAGCCACTCGTGGAAGCGGATCGTACCTTCGCTGGAATCTTGTTCGAAGTCGGGGGCGATGTCGCCGAGTTTGAGGCTCATGGGGTGCGGCTCCTGGGCTATGGGCTGGCCTTGTGAGATTCAATGTGCCTGCATTCCAATAAAAACAAAAAGAATAAATAATGATTTGTTTATAACTTAATCGCACTTCGAGTTGCAGGCACAAAAAAACCTCGCACTAGGCGAGGCTTCTTGTTCAGCTACGGCTTACAGGAAATTGTAAGTGTAGTTGAAGATCAGACGGGTCTGATCCTGGTCAGCCAGCGAGCTGGTGCCAGTGCCACGGTATACGCCGTGACGCAGGCTGGCGCCCAGGCCCTTGAAGGTGCCTTCCTGGATAACGTAGTCAACGCGAGCGTCACGTTCCCATTCGCTGAAGGTACCGCCGCCAACGGCGTTCTTGCCGTCTTCACCTTTCAGGTAAGAAACCGAAGCTTTCAGGCCTGGCACACCCAGACGCGCGAAGTCATACGAGTACTGACCGAAGGTGGTGTTTTCACCGGCCTTGGCGAACTGGTTGATCATGCTGTCGGTGAACAGGTAGAAGCTGGCGCCACCAGCACCTTCCGGACGGCCATTACCATCACGGACCGAGCCCTGGTTCAGCCAGACAAAGCCGCCATCGTCGCTGACTTGCTGATGACCCAGCATCAGCGAGTGGCCACCCAGAGTGTACGTGAACATGGCCGACCAGGTCTTGTTGTCGACCTTGCCGTCATTCTTCTCGTAACCACCGTTGTTGTTGAAGTTGTACGCGCCCGAGCTGCCGTTCTTGCCGTCGCTGCTGCTGTCGAAGTAGCGCAGATCGGTCTTGAACGACTGGTCGTCGGCAATCTTGAAGACGTGAGTCGCACCGAGGAAGTGCTGTTTGTAGAAGTCTTTCAGGTTCGAGTAGTAGTACTGCAGGGTCAGGTCAGGCGTGAGCTTGTAGTCCAGGCCGCCGTAGATGAATTTGTTGCTGTCTGCAGTCGCACCGTTGACCGACAGGCCAGTACGGTTGCTCGAAGCACGACCCATGGCGTGGGTCAGCTGACCGGCATTGATGGTCAGGTTGTCGATTTCCTTCGACTGGATGGTGCCACCCTCGAAGGTTTGCGGCAGCAGACGGCCATCGTTGGAGACCAGGATCGGCAGGTTCGGCGCCAGGGCGCTACCGTAGTGAACTTCGGTCTTGGAGAAGCGAGCCTTGGCGTTTCCGCCGATACGCGCCCACTGGTCTACAGCCGAACCGTCGCTGTCGCTTGGGAAGAAGGAGCTGTTGTCAGGGTGATGACCTTTGCCGCCATCCAGGTGGATGCCCCACAGCGCTTGAACGTCTACGCCAAAACCAACGGTGCCCTCGGTGAAACCGGACAGGTAGTCGAGCTTGAAGCCTTGACCCGACTCGCGGTTGTCTGAACCGCCATCACGGTTATCGCCATTGAAATACATGGTGCGCGAGCTCAAAGACAATTTGCTGTCTTCAACGAAACCGGCAGCGCCTGCTTGTTGGGCGAGAACCCCCAGTGCCACGGCCAGAGCCAGGCTGGACTTGTACATGTTTTGCTCCTCTACGTTCTAATTTTTGTGTATCTCTGGCGGCGGGATCTGATGCCCTGCTCACCGTGGACTGGCGATTTAGTCCCAAAGAGTGACCAGCAAGTCAATCGTTACTGAACATTTCACGACTTTGGTCTAAGACGCCACCTGCGCTACAGGATAATGACAATCCTATAAATCCAAAATGACCGTTTTATGAATTTGTAAGATTTTTAAGGCATATGGTTGAAACCTTTACTGCCAAAAGCTGTATCGGCAGCCGCTTGTAATAGCTTTAGGTTATTTGCAAACGTTTGCTCATATCCTTATTTCCAATCGCCCTGTTAAGCGGAAAAAGACCGACCATTTCACTTGGTCTTCACCCAGAAGCCTGATCAAGCCCTTCAGCTTAAAGCGAATGGCTCCTATGCTAATTCCAAAAAGTTATTTATTTTCTATTTATTAGATCATCTAGCCTTCTTGCCATTCAGCACACCGATTGCCTGACAAGAGGTTCGACCATGATCCCGCACACGCCACTGCGCTTGCTCGCCGCCCTGACCCTCGCCGGAACCAGCTGGTTCGCCCAGGCCGCCGACCTGACCGTCGCCTACCAGACCACCGTCGACCCGGCCAAGGTGGCCCAGGTCGATGGCGACTACGAAAAAGCCAGCAAGGCCAGCATCGACTGGCGCAAGTTCGATAACGGCGCTGATGTGATCACTGCAGTGGCCAGCGGCGACGTGCAGATCGGCTACCTGGGCTCAAGCCCGCTGGCCGCTGCCGCCACCCGCAAGCTGCCGGTGGAAACCTTCCTGATCGCCACCCAGATCGGCGCCGGCGAAGCGCTGGTGGCCCGCGACAGCATCAAGACCCCACAAGACCTGATCGGCAAGAAAGTCGCCGTGCCCTTTGTTTCCACCGGCCACTACAGCCTGCTGGCCGCGCTGAAGAGCTGGAACATCGACCCGTCCAAGGTGCAGATCCTCAACCTCGCCCCACCGGCGATCATCGCTGCCTGGAAGCGCGGCGACATCGACGCCACTTACGTCTGGGACCCGGCCCTGGGCGTGGCCAAGGAAAACGGCAAGGTGCTGATCACCTCCGGGGAGCTGGCCGAAAAAGGCGCACCGACCTTCGATGCCTGGATCGTGCGCAAGGAATTCGCCGACAAGCACCCCGAGGTGGTCAAAGCCTTCGCCAAGGTCACCCTCGACGCCTACGCCGACTACCGCAAAGACCCGACGGCCTGGCTTGCCAACAAGGACAACGTGGCCAAGCTGGTGAAGCTGTCCGGTGCCAAGGCCAGTGATATTCCTGCTCTGTTGCAAGGCAACGTCTACCCGCTGGCCGCCGACCAGGCCAACGCCCTGGGTGCACCGACCACTCAAGCGCTGACCGACACCGCCACCTTCCTCAAGCAGCAAGGCAAGGTCGACGCCGTGTTGCCGGACTATTCGGCCTACGTCAGCGCCAAGTTCTTGCCCAATTGATCCGGAGCCCGTCATGGCCTTGCTAGAACTGGAGCGCATCAGCGCACAGTACCCCGGCGCCAGCACCCCTGTGCTGGCCGACATCAACCTCAGCCTGGGCCCAGGCCAGCTGCTGGTAGCACTGGGCCCCTCCGGCAGCGGCAAGACATCGCTGCTCAACCTGATCGCGGGCTTTGTCGCCCCCAGCGGCGGGCGCATCACCCTTGACGGCGTGCCGGTGCAAGGCCCCGGTGCCGAACGCGGCGTGGTGTTTCAGGACGATGCCCTGCTGCCGTGGCAGAACGTGCTGGGCAATGTCGCCTTCGGCCTGGAGCTGGGCGGTGTAGCCCGCGGCGAGCGAGAGGCCAAGGCACGGGAAATGCTGGCACTGGTCGATCTGGATGGCTTTGGCGAGCGGCGCATCTGGCAACTGTCCGGTGGCCAGAAGCAGCGTGTGGGCCTGGCCCGCGCGCTGGCGGCCGACCCAAGGGTACTGCTGATGGACGAGCCGTTCGGCGCCCTCGATGCGTTCACCCGCGAGCAGATGCAGGAACTGCTGCTGCAGGTCTGGCAGCGCACCGCCAAACCGGTGTTCCTGATCACTCACGACATTGAAGAAGCCGTATTCCTTGCAACCGAACTGGTGCTGTTGGCCCCAGACCCAGGCCGCGTGGTCGAGCGCCTGCAGCTGGACTTCGGCCAACGTTATGCCGCTGGCGAATCGGCCCGGGCCATCAAGTCTGACCCACGCTTCATTGAAACCCGCGAGCATGTGCTGGCGCGGGTTTTCTCTCAACGCCAAAGCCTGCAGGAGCACGCATGAGCAGCCTTGATCTGCCGGTCGCCAGCAAGCGCGACAGCCAAGCCCGGCCCGTTGATAAAGCGCGCCGCCAACTTTCCACCCGCTGGATCAGCACGCTAACCCTGGCCAGCCTGCTGCTGGTCTGGTGGCTGGTGACCGCCGCCGGCTGGATCGAGCCACTGTTCCTGCCAGCGCCCGGCGACATCCTGGCCAAAGCCTGGAGCTTGCTCACCCAAGGCTACATGGACGCCAGCCTGTGGCAACACCTGGGCGCGAGCCTGGGCCGCATCGGCCTGGCGCTGGTTGCCGCGACCCTGACTGCCATCCCGGCCGGTATCGCCATCGGCTACAACCGTGTGGCCCGCGGCATCCTCGACCCACTGATCGAGTTCTACCGCCCCATACCGCCACTGGCCTACCTGCCACTGATCGTCATCTGGTGCGGTATCGGCGAGTTGTCCAAGGTACTGCTGATCTACCTGGCAATCTTCGCCCCGATCGCCATCGCTACGGCCACCGGCGTGCGCACCGTCGACCCGGCCAGATTGCGCGCTGCGCAATCGCTGGGGGCGACCAAGGTGCAACTGATCCGCCACGTAATCCTGCCCAGCGCCCTGCCCGACATACTCACCGGCATCCGTATCGGCCTGGGTGTGGGCTGGTCGACCCTCGTAGCCGCCGAGCTGATCGCTGCCACCAGCGGCCTGGGCTTCATGGTGCAGTCGGCGGCGCAGTTTCTGGTGACCGACGTGGTGGTGCTGGGCATCCTGCTGATCGCCCTGATCGCCTTCGCCCTGGAGATGGGCCTGCGCGCCCTGCAGCGCAAGCTGGTGCCCTGGCATGGGCAAAGCCACTGACCGATTGCGGACTGACCACGCCGGCTACCCGGCGCCTGGAGTGAGAAAAGACATGAGCCTGACCGTTACCCCCCTCAGCCCGGCCCTCGGCGCCCAGATCAGCGGCGTGGACATCGGCCGCGAGATTACCGTCGAGCAGCGCGACGCCA
This sequence comes from Pseudomonas sp. TR47, assembly GCF_044143025.1. Lineage (NCBI taxonomy): Bacteria > Pseudomonadati > Pseudomonadota > Gammaproteobacteria > Pseudomonadales > Pseudomonadaceae > Pseudomonas > Pseudomonas sp. TR47. Next base: position 30,584 of record NZ_JBHFCS010000026.1, read on the forward strand.
TCGAGCAGGCACTGCTCCAACACCAGGTGTTGTTCTTCCGGGACCAGCCGATCACACCCGAGCAGCAAGCGCGCTTTGCCGCGCGCTTCGGCGACCTGCACATCCACCCGATCTACCCCAACGTACCGCAAACCCCGCAGGTGCTGATCCTCGACACTGCGGTCACCGACGTACGCGATAATGCCGTGTGGCACACCGACGTGACCTTCCTCCCGACCCCGGCACTGGGTGCGGTGCTCAGTGCCAAGCAGTTGCCGGCCTATGGCGGCGATACCTTGTGGGCCAGCGGCATTGCCGCCTTCCAAGCCCTGTCGGCCCCGCTGCGCGAGATGCTCGATGGCCTGACTGCAACGCACGATTTCACCAAGTCGTTCCCGCTCGAGCGCTTTGGCACTACGCCTGAAGACCTGGCGCGCTGGGAAGCGGCCCGGCGCAACAACCCGCCGCTGTCACACCCGGTTATTCGTACGCACCCGGTAAGCGGCCGCAAGGCGTTGTTCGTCAATGAAGGTTTCACCACGCGGATCAATGAGCTGAGCGAGCTGGAGAGTGAAGCATTGCTCAAGCTGCTGTTCGCCCATGCGACGCGGCCGGAGTTCAGCATCCGCTGGCGCTGGCAGGAGAACGACGTGGCGTTCTGGGACAACCGCGTCACTCAGCATTTTGCGGTGGATGATTACCGGCCGAACCGGCGGGTGATGCATCGGGCGACCATCCTGGGGGATGCGCCGTTCTGAAAGAACATTGGGAGGCCTTTGGCCTCCTTTCGCGACACAAGGCCGCTCCTACAGGCCTGTAGGAGCGGCCTTGTGTCGCGAAAGGGCCGCAAAGCGGCCCCAGCGATCTACCTGACCAGATGCAAGAACTGCATATGCCGCTCGTACTGGTCGAGGATGTCGTTGATGATCTGCTCCTTGCTGTAGCCCACCAGGTCGTAGTTCTGGCTGCCCTCGCTAAGGTGCACCTCCGCCCGGTAATAACGGCGGTTCTTCAAATCCTGCGTCCCCAACCCACCCAGCGCGAACGACGGTGTGAAATACCCGCGCATCTGCACCTGATAGATGAACGGCTGCTCTTCACCATGGCCCACTTTCAGGCTGACGTTGTCGTGGCTAGGGTCATCCTGGGTCACCAGTACCAGGCCTTTCTGCTCGAACACCTCGCGCACATCGGCAATCGCCGGGCGCACCACGTCGTCCATGAAGCGGTAAACCTCATCGCGTGACGGGAAGTGCACCGCCTGGCTCAGGCGCTGGCGCCAGCCACCACGGCCACGGCGGGACTGCGCGAACGGTGCCAGCGAATGCAACTGGGCGATCTGGCGCTGCGACTCCAGGTAGAACGCCTTATGCAGCCCCCACATCATGCACAGCAGGATCAACGAGAACGGCAGCGAGGTCAGCACCACCGCCGACTTGAGCGAATCGATGCTGCCGGCGAACAGCAGGCTGCTGGTGATCAGCGCGGTCATCGCGCCCCAGAAGATCCGCAACCAGTTCGGGCCGTCTTCATCAGCACCGCCATCCTTGGCGGACAAGGTCGACAGCACCACCGTGCCCGAGTCCGCCGATGTGACGAAGAACACGAAGCTGATGAACACCGTCACCGCGATGACGGTCTTGCTCCACGGGTAGGTCTCCAGCAGCAGGTACAGGCTCATCGACGGGTTATCGATGGCCGACTGGCCGAGCGCGGTCATGCCGTGGTTCAGCACCTGGTCCAGCGCGCTGTTGCCGAAGATCGACATCCACGCCAGGGTGAAGCCCAGCGGGATCAGCAGCACACCGAAGACGAATTCACGGATGGTGCGGCCACGCGAGATACGGGCGATGAACAGCCCCACGAAAGGCGCCCAGGCAATCCACCAGGCCCAGTAGAACACCGTCCAGCCGCCCAGCCAGTCGCGGTTTTCGCCGTAGGCGTAAACGTCGAAGCTCTTGCGTGGCAGGGCGCCGAGGTAATCGCCAAGGTTCTGGATCAAGGTATTGAACAGGTGCTGGGTGGGCCCGGCGAACAGCACGAACAGCAGCAGCGCACAGGCCAGGAACAGGTTGATGTCGCTCATCACCCGCACACCCTTCTCCACCCCCGCGACCGCTACGGCCACCGCAGCGCCCATCATCAGGACGATGAGCGCGATCTGCACCCATTGGCTATGGCTGATACCGAACAGGTAGTCGAGGCCGGCATTGAGGTGCAGCACCCCGAAGCCCATGTCGGCGCCCAGGCCGAACACCGTGGCGATGATGCCGAAACCGTCTACCGCGTAACCGATCGGCCCGTTGATACGCTTGCCGATCAGCGGGTACAGCGCCGAACGCAAAGCCAGCGGCAGGTTGTGGCGATAGGCGAAATAAGCCAGCGCCATGCCGACGAAGGCAAACACGCCCCAGCCATGCAGGCCCCAGTGCAGGAACAGTATCTGCATCGCCTGGCGCCCGGCCTCCGCCGTGCCCGCCTCACCCTGGGGGGGCTGGAGCATGTGGGTCAGGGGTTCGGAAACGCAGAAGAAGAACAGCGTGATGCTGATACCGGCGGCGAACAACATGCCGGCCCACGACAGGTAGCTGAACTCGGGTTCGTCGTGGTCGGCACCAAGCTTGATCTTGCCGTAGCCGGACAAGGCGGTGACCACCACGAAGACCAGGTACAGGGTCATGGCCAGCATGTAGTACCAGCCGACCGTGTTGGCCGCCCAGTTCTGCGCTGCCAAGAGCCAGTCGCCCGCTGCTTGCGGTTGGGCGATGACCACCAGGCCGAAGATGAGGATGAAGCTTGCCGCAAAATAGAACACCGGAGGGTTCATGCGGATCTGGCTGTTGGAAGGGGTCGGTGCACTCATGGGGCATGCACCTCGTCGATTGACGTGAGGTTCGGAATGAACGGGTTCAGCAAAGGAATCCTCCTGTTGAACACCGGCAGCGGACCAGCGTTTTTTCGTTGAACAAGCGTTCAAGTTAAACATGGATCGGGATTCGATGCGACCCGGGCTGCTGATCGGCGCATTCCTGCACCGGCGATAGGGCCGGTACAGGCAGTGAAGCATTCAGGTCAATTCTTGCCCTGGCAATCCAACTGTAGATTGGCCTGGGTAATGTTGCTTTCGGCCGGCACACTCCGGGTCAGCCACACATTGCCGCCAATGGTCGAACCTTTACCAATGGTGATCCTTCCCAGGATGGTCGCGCCTGCATAGATCACAACATCGTCCTCGACGATCGGGTGGCGGGCCAGGCCTTTGTGCAACGTACCCGACTCATCGCTCGGGAAGCGCTTGGCGCCAAGGGTCACCGCCTGGTAGATGCGCACACGCTCACCGATGATTGCAGTCTCGCCGATCACCACACCGGTACCGTGGTCGATGAAGAAGCTCGGGCCGATCTGCGCGCCCGGGTGGATATCGATACCCGTGGCCGAATGCGCCAGCTCCGAACAGATGCGTGCCAACAACGGCAAACCGGCCTGGTACAAATGGTGGGCCAATCGGTGATGGATGATGGCGAGTATGCCCGGGTAGCACAGCAGCACTTCATCGACGCTGCGCGCGGCCGGGTCACCGTGGTAGGCGGCGAGTACATCGGTGTCGAGCAGCACGCGCAGGCCTGGCAGGGCGGCGGCAAAATCCTGGATCAGGCGCAGTGCCTGGGCATCGACGGCGGCCAGGTCGGCATTGCTCTGGCGCGCGGCATAGCGCAGTTCCAGACGTGCCTGGGCCAGCAACGCGGTCAGCGCGGCGTCGAGGGTGTGGCCAACGTAGAAGTCCTCGCTCTCTTCGCGCAGGTCGACCGGGCCCAAACGCATCGGGAACAGCGCACCGCACAACTGCTCGAGGACCTGGCGAATGGCCTCGCGCGAAGGCAATTCGCGCCCGCCCTGCTCGCCAATGCTGCGGCCATTGCGGCTTCGCCACTGCTCACGGGCGCTGCGCAGGCCGCTGACAATATTGTGCAACTGCCAATGCGCGGATGAGGGTTGTTCGCTCACGGTGATCTCCTGCCAGGGCCAATCAGATAGTTTGCAATCCACTTTACGGCAAATCAGCCCCTTGGAAAAAACAACGCTTTATTCCATCCTGCGCTAAGTCGGGCATAAGCCGCGATGACGGACCCGGCATCGTCGCCTACCCTCAAAGCAGCCAAAACCCGGCACAGATCAAAAAGGAAATAACAAAATAAGTTTTTATTATTTCCTGGCCTATGAAGCCAACCCTATAGTCGCCACCCACCACTTCCACAACAAGCGCGGGGCCTGACATGTCGAAATTCGCCAAACCGCTTCTCAATGCCAGCCTGGCCATCCTGCTGGGCACCGGTCTGTTCAGCCAGGCATTCGCCGGCGAGCAACTGAAAACCATCCAGGAAAAAGGCGTGATCAACGTCGGCCTCGAGGGCACCTACCCGCCGTTCAGCTTCCAGGATGAAAACGGCAAGCTCGCCGGCTTCGAGGTCGAGTTTTCAGAACTGCTGGCCAAGGAGCTGGGCGTCAAGGCCAAGATCCAGCCAACCAAATGGGATGGCATCCTTGCAGCGCTGGAATCCAAGCGCCTGGACGTGGTGGTCAACCAAGTGACCATCTCCGAGGAGCGCAAGAAGAAGTACGACTTCTCCGAGCCCTACACCGTCTCCGGCATCCAGGCGCTGATCCTGAAGAAGAAAGCCGAGCAGTTGAACATCAAGACCGCGCAGGACCTGGCCGGCAAGAAGGTCGGCGTGGGCCTGGGCACCAATTACGAACAGTGGGTGAAGCAGGACGTTCCGAACGCTGAAGTGCGCACCTACGAAGATGACCCAAGCAAGTTCGCCGACCTGCGCAACGGCCGTATCGACGCCATCCTGATCGACCGCCTGGCCGCCCTGGAATACGCGCAAAAAGCCAAGGACACCGAGCTTGCCGGCGACGCCTTCTCGCGCCTGGAAAGCGGCGTGGCCCTGCGCAAGGGTGAGCCGGAGCTGCTGGCGGCCATCGACAAGGCCATCGACAAGCTCAAGGCCGATGGCACCCTGGCCAAGCTGTCCGAGAAATACTTCGGTGCCGATGTCACCAAATGATCGCTGAAAGCCTGCAACTCGTTGTCGATTCCGCGCCCTTCCTGCTCAAGGGTGCGGGTTATACAGTGCTGCTGAGTGTCGGCGGCATGTTCTTCGGCCTGGTACTGGGTTTTGCCCTGGCACTGATGCGCCTGTCGAAGATCCTGCCGCTGGACTGGCTGGCACGCATCTATGTGTCGTTCTTCCGGGGCACGCCGCTGCTGGTGCAGCTGTTCGTGATCTACTTCGGCATGCCGCAGATCGGCATCGAACTCGACCCGATCCCGGCCTCGCTGATTGGCCTGTCGCTGAACATGGCAGCGTACATCTGCGAAATCCTGCGTGCGGCGATCTCCTCGATCGACCGTGGCCAGTGGGAAGCAGCCGCCAGCATCGGCATGACCCGCACCCAGGCCATGCGCCGGGCGATCCTGCCGCAAGCCTTGCGCACGGCATTGCCACCGCTGGGTAACAGCTTCATCTCGCTGGTCAAGGACACCGCCTTGGCGGCGACCATCCAGGTGCCCGAGCTGTTCCGCCAGGCGCAGCTGATCACTGCGCGCACTTTCGAAGTATTCACCATGTACCTGGCCGTTGCGGTGGTCTACTGGGTCCTCTGCAGCATCCTCGCGCACTTCCAGAACCGCATGGAAGCGCGGGTCAACCAGCACGACCAGGAGCACTGAAGATGATCGTAGTAGAAGGCCTGACCAAGCAGTTCAAAGGCCAGACCGTGCTCAACGGCATCGACCTGACCGTGCAACCGGGCGAAGTGGTGGCCATCATCGGCCCCAGCGGCTCGGGCAAAACTACCTTCCTGCGGTGCCTCAACCTGCTGGAAACGCCAGACGCCGGGCGCATTCAGATCGGTGCCATCAGCATCGATGCCAACCGCCCGCTTGGCAATCAGCAAAGTGCCATTCGCCGCTTGCGCCAGCAGGCCGGCTTCGTGTTCCAGAGCTTCAACCTGTTCCCTCATCGCACAGCGCTGGAAAACGTCATCGAAGGGCCGGTGATCGTCAAGAAGACGCCCCGCGCCCAAGCCATCGAGCTGGGCCGCAAGCTGCTGGCCAAGGTCGGGCTGGCGGGCAAGGAAGACGCCTACCCCAAACGCCTTTCGGGCGGACAGCAACAGCGCGTTGCCATCGCCCGGGCGCTGGCCATGGAACCTGAGGTGATTCTGTTCGATGAACCCACCTCGGCGCTCGACCCTGAGCTGGTCGGCGAGGTGCTGGCGACCATCCGCGGCCTGGCGGAAGAAAAGCGCACCATGATCATCGTCACCCATGAGATGAGCTTTGCGCGTGATGTGGCTAACCGGGTGATCTTCTTCGACAAGGGGGTGATCGTCGAGCAGGGCGAGGCCAAGGCGCTGTTTGCCAATCCCAAGGAAGAGCGGACGCGGCAGTTCTTGCGCAAGTTTCTCGGGACTGCGGCTTCCGAATAATCGGCATTCGTTTCACCGCCCCATCGCCGGCAAACCGGCGATGGGGCGCGAAGCGGCCCTACTCAGTTCCAACGCAAACCCTCAGCCGGCACGGGCCGCCCGAACCAGTAGCCCTGCCCCAGCTGGCACTGCTGCTCCAGCAGGAACCTGGCCTGCTCCGGCTGCTCGATGCCCTCAGCGTGCACCTGCATGCCCATGCTCCGGGCCAGGGCGATGATCACCCGCACGATCGCGACGTCGTCGTCATCCACCGGCAAGCCGGCGACGAAGCCCTGGTCGATCTTCAGCTTCTGCACCGGCAGGCGCTTTAGCCGCAGCAACGACGAGTAGCCGGTGCCAAAGTCATCGATTGCCAGGTTCAAGCCCAGCTCACGCAGCCGGTGCAACTGCTCCAGCGCGACTTCGGGGTCTTCCATGACTGCACTCTCGGTCACCTCCACCTCCAGCAGCGACGGATCCAGACCGGTTTCGTGCAACACCCCGGCCACTTGCCGGTACAGCTCACGCTGGCCGAACAACCGGCTGGAGATGTTGACCGCAACGAACTCGAGCAGGCGCCCGTCAGCCTGCCAACTGACCATCTGCCGGCACGCCTCGCGCAGCACCCAGGCATCGATGTCGGCAATCAGCCCGGTACGCTCGGCGATAGGGATGAATTCGCTTGGCGGCACCAAGCCACGTTGCGGGTGCTGCCAACGCACCAGTGCCTCCACCCCGACCATCTTCGAGGTGAACAGGTCGAACACCGGCTGGTAGAACACCCGCAGTTCGTCTTGCGCCAGCGCACGGCGCAGCTCGCCTGCCGTTTCCACCCGGTGCTGGGCGTGTGCCGTCAGCTCTTCGGTGTACAGCGCGTAACAGGCGCGGCCATTGTGCTTGGCCTTGAACAGCGCCGAGTCGGCGTTGCGCAGTAGCTGTTCGGCGCTCAACGCATCGCTGGGGAACAGGCTGATGCCAACACTGACGCTGATGAACAGCCGATGCCCGTCGAACTCGAACGGTTCACGCATGCGTTCGATGAGCGCCTGTGCCAGTTTGCCGGCCTGGCCGACCTGCTGGCAGTTCTCTGCCAGCACACCAAACTCGTCACCGCCCAGGCGCGCCAAGGTCACGCCATTGCCCACCACCTCGGCCAGACGCTCGCCTACCAGCTTGAGCAGCTGATCACCGATGGTGTGGCCCAAGCCGTCGTTGATGCTCTGAAAGTGGTCAAGGTCAAGCAGCAACAAAGCACATCCACGCTTGTTGGCCTGTGCCGAAGCCAGTGCCTGCTCGGCCCGGTCGTTGAACAGCAGACGGTTGGGCAAGCCGGTAAGGGGGTCGTGATGGGCCAGGTAGGCCAGTTCCTGCTCGGTATGCTTGATCGCGCTGATGTCGCTGAAAACCGCGACATAATGGGTCATCTCACCGCCATCATCGTGTATGGCGCGGATTGTCTGCCATTGCGGGTAGATTTCACCGCTTTTGCGCCGGTTCCATATCTCCCCGCTCCACTCGCCCTTCTCTGCCAGGGTGGCATAAATCTGCTGATAGAACGGCACGCCGTGCCGGCCCGACTTGAACTTGCTCGGGCGCTGGCCGAGCACTTCGTCCTGCTGGTAACCCGTGATCCGCATGAAGGCACGGTTGACGTGCACGATCAGCCCCTGGCGGTCAGTGACCAGAACGCCCTCCAGGGTACTGTCGAACACGGCTGCGGCCATACGCAGGCGGGCGCGGTCTTCGCTGCGAAGCCGTGCGCCGACACCGATGAAATTGAGCAGACGGGCACGGGTAAAGAAAATCAGCCCCGCGCTGGCCAGCACCCATAAAACAACATTGATCTGCCGCCCCACGGCCAAGGCCAGAGGGTCTTCAGACATGCTGCGCAAAACCACCTCTGACAGCACCAGCCAGAGGATCGAGAGCACCAGATACAGCGCGGCCATGCGCAAGGCGTCGCGAACGGAAACAGACATGTCGGCAACAAAAGTCCATGAAAAATGATGGGGCATTATAGAGGCAGAAACATGCCGTGACGTCCTATCTGCAAGGGTGACTGGTTTTATTTCCCTGCCAAGGGATAATCAGAGCCTTCCCCTGTGTCTTCGAGGGTTTTGACACCTATGTGGTATTACGGTCTGCTCGACTTGTCGGCCTGGCAACTGGTTGGCGTTACCCTGCTGATGACTCACGTGACCATCATCAGCGTCACCATTTATCTGCACCGCTACTCCGCCCACCGTGCCCTGGAGCTCAATGGCGCGCTCAAGCACTTCTTCCGCTTCTGGCTGTGGCTGACCACGGCGCAGAACACCCGCGAGTGGACAGCAGTGCACCGCAAGCACCACGCCAAGTGCGAAACCCCGGACGACCCGCACAGCCCGGTACACAAAGGCCTGGGCACGGTGCTGCGCAAAGGCGCCGAACTCTATCGGGAAGAAGCACTCAACCCCGAAACCCTGCGCATCTACGGCAAAAACTGCCCGGATGACTGGATCGAGCGCAATCTCTACTCACGCTACAAACATGGCGGTATCGCCCTGATGGCGGTGCTCGACCTGCTGCTGTTCGGCACTATCGGCATTACCATCTGGGCGGTGCAGATGATGTGGATTCCGTTCTGGGCAGCGGGTGTGGTCAACGGCTTGGGCCATGCGGTGGGCTACCGCAACTTCGAGTGCCGCGACGCTGCTACCAACCTGGTGCCATGGGGCATCGTCATCGGTGGCGAAGAACTGCACAACAACCACCACACCTACCCCAATTCGGCCAAGCTGTCGGTCAAGCGCTGGGAGTTCGATGCCGGCTGGGCCTGGATACGCCTGTTGTGCCTGCTGCGCCTGGCCAAAGTACAGCGGGTGGCGCCTATCGCGCATCGCGTCGAAGGCAAGGCCAACCTGGACATGGACACCACCATGGCCATCCTCAACAACCGTTTCCAGATCATGGCCCAATACCGCAAGCTGGTGATCGGCCCGTTGGTCAAACAGGAACTGGCCAAGGTCGACGCCTCGGTACGCCATCGCTTCCGCCGGGCCAAACGCCTGCTGTCGCGGGAACCCAGCCTGCTCGAAGAGCGTCACCATGTGCGCATCGAGTCCCTGCTTGAGCAGAGCCAGGCACTCAAGACCATCTATGAGAAACGCTTGGCCTTGCAGCAGATCTGGGCCCGTACCAGCGCCAATGGTCACGACATGCTGGCCGCCATGAAAGACTGGGTGCACGAGGCGGAAGCCAGTGGCATTCACGCCCTGCACGACTTCGCAGCGCAGTTGAAAACCTACTCCCTGCGCCCGAACGGCGCCTGAGCACCGTTGATCGGCACGCCCCGCAACGGGGCGTGCACGCTGGAACTTCCCCCCTGAAAAACCACTCAAAGCCGGCACATCGCCCGCGTGGCGGGCCGGTCTTTGGCCGCACGCTTACCCGTCGAGAGCCGCTCCGTGCACATGGCCAAGAACATCCATTCAACGCTGCCCGGCAATTCAGCTCCCGAGGCAGCCCAAATACTGCTGGCCTTGCTGCATGCCCAAGGCGAAGTGGCTCGCCTGAGCGAACGTGAACAGCTCTACAGCTCGTTGCTCGACAGCGTCAACGCGGTGCTCTGGGCGTTCGACTGGGAAACACGCCAGGTGCTCTACGTCAGCCCCGCCTACGAACGCATCTTCGGCCGCCCCACGAGCCTGGTGTTGGCGGACTTCAACGAATGGCGCGACAGCATCTACCCCGATGACCTGGAATACGCCGAGCGCAGCCTGGCCCAGGTGCTGATCAAAGGCGCGGTTGAAGACCGCGAGTACCGCATTCTCAATGCAAACGGCCAGGTACGCTGGCTCAGTGACAAGTGCTACATCAACCAGCAGCAGGAAGGTGACCGGGTGATAATCGTCGGCATTGCCGAAGACATCACCGACAAGAAGCAGCTTGAGGGCGAGCTGCATCGCCTGGCCACCACGGACGTGCTGACCCAGAGCAGCAACCGCCGGCACTTTTTCGAATGTGCAGGCCAAGCCTTCGACAGCGCACGCGAAGACGGCACGCCACTGGCGTTCTTGCTACTGGACATCGATGACTTCAAGCAGATCAACGACAGCTACGGCCATCAGGAAGGCGACCAGGTATTGCAACGCATTGCCGACAGTGGCAAGGCAGTGCTGCGCCGCGGCGACCTTTTTGGGCGTATTGGTGGCGAGGAGTTTGCCGCAGTGTTCCCCGGCTGCAATGCGCAGGTCGCCGAGCAGATTGCCGAGCGCCTGCAGCGCGAGATTCAGCGGCTGAGTTTCAGCCATGGCGAGCAGGTGTATGGAGTGACGGTAAGCCAGGGGCTGACCGGGCTAACGGATGAGGATGACTCACTGGACAGCCTCTTCGCACGGGCCGATGCAGCGATGTACCGGGCCAAACGGCAGGGCAAGAATCAGATCGTGCGGGGCTGAGCCAGTGGCTGCGCACGGCGGCCCCAAAACTCAGGTCGGCACCTTTTCTTCGGGGACAGGCGGCTCTTCATCTTGCGGTTTTACCTCAGGGTTCTGCACCTTGCGCAACCGGCTCAACTGCGCCAACCCAACCTTGAGCAAGCGCGCGGTCTTGTTGTCGGCCACCTTCTCCAACCCCTGACCCGCCGGCAGCCTTGCCAGTTGCCCTGCCAGGTTCATGGCCAGGATCTCCCGCGAATACACCCCACCGCCCAACTGATAGATTGCTGCGATCAGCTCACGCAGGCCCAGCGGCAAGCGCCAGCGGGTTCGCAGCGCCGAGCCGAATGCTGCACCGAAGTCGCGCAGTGACGCCTGCACCAAGCCATCATGCAGTTCACCACCTGCCAGCCGCCACTCCTGCAGGCAGCGCAGCACCGCAAGGTCACCCAGGCAGTGCAACAGCCCGGCGCAGTAACAAAGCTCTTCATCGAGCTCAAGCATGCGCGCCAGCGAACGAGCGTATTCGGCGGTATGCAGCGACAGGTTCCAGAAATGCGCCGCCTGCTGCGCCAGCAGCGGGTCGCTAAGGCGGGCGCTGCGCTTGAGGGCAAGGCCCAGAATCAGGTTCATGCTCTGCGTGCTGCCAAGCTTGTTCAGCGCCTGCAGCAGGGTCTGCACCGGTGCGTCGCGGTGCAGCGCAGCACTGTTGGCCGCAGCGATCAGTACGGCAGTAACCTGCGGGTCGTTGCGCACTTCCTCTTCGAGCACCTTGAGGTCCAGCCCCTGCGGGTTCAGCGCGCGTTTGATCGCCACCTGCACGTCGGCGAACAGCGGCCCGCCATCGGCGGTGGCGCGGCGCTGCTCAAGGAAGGCCGGCAGGCTCGCCCCTGGCTGCAACGGTGGCACCGGGCAGGCGATCTGCTCACCCACTTCAAGCAGCAGCTCTTCCAGGCGCTTGCGCAGGTTGTCCATGTTCAGTGGCTTGCTCAGGTAAGCCGTGGGGTGCAGCGGCAGCGCCTCCCGCACGCTGGCACTGTCACTGCGGTTGCTCATGAGAATGAACGGCAACCCCGGCCCCTTGGCGCGCACCTTGCGCAACAGGTCCAGGCCATCGACACCTGCCAGCTCACGGGCGGCGATGATCAGATCAGGCTTGCTGGCCAATGCCGTGAGCGCCTGTGAGCCATCGGCGCACACCTGCAGCCGGGCATCACAGCGCACGCTGAGCAGCATCTCACGCAGCATGTCGCGCACCCAGGGATCGCCCTCGGCAATCAGTACGCAAGGTGGGGTGGGGTCTGCAGCGTTCATGGCCAACTCCTGAATATCCCTGACACGCAATCCGTTGCAGCTTCCAAAGCAAGTCCTGCCACAACCATAGCGCCAAGGGCCTTTAATAGGCACAAAAAAAACCCGCCTAAGCGGGTTTTTTCATGAAGCGTGTCACATCAGGCCAGTTCAGCGAAGCACTCTTCGATGATGGCCAGGCCCTTGTCGAGCAGCTCATCTTCGGCGGTCAGCGGAACCAGGATACGCAGAACGTTGCCGTAGGTACCGCAAGACAGCAGGATCAGACCCTTGTCACGGGCTTTGGCAACCACTTGGGCGACCGCAGCGGCGTTCGGGGTGTGGGTGCCTTTTTCGAAGACTTCCACAGCGATCATCGAGCCCAGACCACGGACGTCGCCAATGATCGGGTGCTTTTCCTGGATCTTGCGCAGGCCAGCGGTCAGGTGCTCACCTACTGCCTTGCTGCGGTCCAGCAGCTTCTCTTCTTCGAACACCTGGATGACGGCCAGAGCCGCGGCACAGGCGATCGGCGAACCGGCGTAAGTACCGCCCAGGCCGCCCGGAGCGATGGCGTCCATGATCTCGGCCTTGCCGCAAACACCGGCCAGCGGGAAGCCGCCAGCAATGGATTTGGCGAAGGTGGTCAGGTCCGGCGCGACGCCCATCTGTTCCATGGCGAAGAAGGTGCCGGTACGGCCAGCGCCAGTCTGTACTTCGTCGGCGATCAGCAGAATGCCGTGCTGGTCGCACAGGGCGCGCAGGCGCTTCATCAGCTCTTTAGGCGCTGGCAGGAAGCCACCTTCGCCCTGTACCGGCTCGAGGATGATCGCGGCGATGTCGCGCGGCTCGGCGTCGTTCTTGAAGATACGCTCGACCGAAGCGATGGCGTCGTCAACGCTGACACCGTGCAGTTCGCTCGGGAACAGGGCGCGGAAGATACCGCCAGGCATCAGGCCCATGCCTGCGGAGTACGGCACAACCTTGCCGGTCAGGCCCAGGGTCATCATGGTGCGGCCGTGGTAGCCGCCGGTGAAGGCGATCACGCCAGCACGGCCAGTGGCGGCACGGGCGATTTTCACGGCGTTCTCAACGGCTTCGGAGCCGGTGGAAACCAGCAGGGTCTTCTTGTCGAAGTCACCTGGGACCAGCTTGTTGATCTTCTCGCACAGCTCTACGTAAGGCTCGTAAGCCAGTACCTGGAAGCAGGTGTGGCTGACTTTGGTCAGCTGCTCTTGAACAGCGGCAACCACTTTCGGGTGCAAGTGGCCGGTGTTCAGAACTGCGATGCCGCCGGCGAAGTCGATCAGTTCGCGGCCTTCAACGTCGATCACGGTCGAGTTCTTCGCGCTTTCGACGAAGATCGGGTGAATCTGGCCTACGCCACGTGGGACGGCGGCTACACGACGTTGCATCAAGGATTCGTTGGTCTTGCTCATAATGCCCTCATTTGCGCCGATCAGCGGCGCTTTTATTCGGGGGTGGCTGGGAGTGTTCGCGAACAGTATTCGTTGATCGACTGCCGTGAACGCCCTGGCCACCAGGTGCTGCGATGTCAAAAAAGCCAGCGAGACGTCGCTCTCGCGCCCCGCTGGCAGAGGTAAAGCCTTCAGCGCATCAGACGCTGATGCACAGGTACTTGATTTCGAGGTAGTCCTCGATGCCGTACTTGGAACCTTCACGGCCCAGGCCCGAAGCCTTGATGCCGCCAAACGGCGCGACTTCGTTGGAGATCAGGCCGGTGTTGATACCCACCATGCCGTATTCCAGCGCCTCGGCAACACGGAACACACGGCTCATGTCGCGGGCATAGAAGTACGAGGCCAGGCCGAACTCGGTGTCGTTGGACATGGCGATGACTTCAGCCTCGTCCTTGAAGCGGAACAGCGGCGCCAGCGGGCCGAAGGTCTCTTCCTTGGCGACGGCAGCGGTCTTCGGCACGTCGACCAGGATGGTCGGCTCGAAGAAGTTGCCTTCGATCAGCTTGCCACCGGACAGCACCTTGGCGCCTTTGGAGACGGCGTCCTCGATGTGTTCCTGAACCTTGGCGACGGCCTTGCCGTCGATCAGCGGGCCAGTGGTGGTGCCGTCTTCCAGGCCGTTACCGATCTTCAGTTTGGCCACAGCAGCTTTGAGCTTCTCGGCGAAGGCATCGTAGACGCCGTCCTGCACATAGATACGGTTGGCGCAAACGCAGGTCTGGCCGTTGTTGCGGTACTTGGAGATGATCGCGCCTTCTACCGCCTTGTCCAGGTCGGCATCGTCGAACACGATGAACGGGGCGTTGCCACCCAGCTCCAGGGAAACCTTCTTGATGTCCTTGGCACATTCTTCCATCAACTGGCGACCGATTTCGGTCGAGCCGGTGAAGGACAGTTTGCGCACCAGGGAGTTGCCGGTCAGCTCGCCGCCAACTTCGCCAGCGCTGCCGGTCACCACGCTCAGCACGCCAGCCGGGATGCCGGCACGGGTAGCCAGCTCGACCAGGGCCAGGGCAGAGTACGGGGTTTGCGAAGCAGGCTTGAGCACCATGGTGCAGCCAGCGGCCAGGGCCGGGCCGGCTTTACGGGTGATCATCGCCGCCGGGAAGTTCCACGGGGTGATGGCCGCGGTAACGCCGATCGGCTGCTTGATGACGATCAGGCGCTTGTCAGGCTGGTGGCCCGGGATGGTATCACCGTAAACGCGCTTGGCTTCTTCGGCGAACCACTCGATGAACGAGGCTGCGTAGGCGATTTCGCCCTTGGCTTCGGCCAGTGGCTTGCCTTGTTCAGTGGTCATCAGGCGAGCCAGGTCGTCCTGGTTCTCGATCATCAGTTCGAACCAGCGACGCAGCTTGTTCGAGCGCTCTTTGGCGGTCAGTGCACGCCAGGCCGGCAGGGCCTTGTCGGCAGCTTCGATGGCGCGGCGGGTTTCCGCAGAGCCCATCTTCGGCACGGTACCGATGACTTCACCTGTGGCCGGGTTGGTCACATTGATGGTCTGGCCGCTGTCCGCATCCAGCCACTCACCGTTGATGAAGGCTTGCTGGCGGAACAACTGAGCGTCTTTGAGCTGCATGTCGGCTTCCCGAATTGTTGATTGTTGAAAAGCGCCCAAGGCAGGGCATCGAGCGTTTGAAATCTCAAACGAATGCTAAGCGGCTGCTGGGGTATAGGACAATAGGCTGTTCGAAAAAAAGAACGAATGGTTGCACAGCCTATCCGAAAGCTGCCGGCAGGAACCCCTACAGGGTAGACGACTGCGCGCAGGCAAATGTGAGGGGAGGACCAACCGACACCCCTCACCGTGAAACAGACTACTACCAGCCCGGCAAGATCCCGAAACCTTTCGCTTACGCTCGAACCAGCCCCACTGGCTAGCCTTCATGAGGAACTCATCACTTGGCACGGACGCCGCCATGCACAACCCCGACGATCGATCCCTCGACATCAAGCGCGTGCTGGACACGCTGCAAGCCGACCAGCGCCTGAGCGCCAACGACGCCAGGCAGGTACTCGAACATGCCACCTCACAGCCACTTCGCCATCCGCTCGAAACCATAGCGGCCCTGGGCCTCGAAGACCGCCAGCACCCCGGCCAGCGGCTGCATCTGGACTGCCTGTGCCAATGGCTCGCCAGAAAAGTCGGCCAGCCTTACCAGCGCATCGACCCACTGCAACTCGACCTGTCGCAGGTCAACGGGCTGATATCGCCAGCATTCGCCCATCGCCACGGCATACTCATCCTGGCCAGCGACAGCCTGGGCATCACCGTGGCCAGCGCGCAGCCTTACCAGTGTGACTGGCAAACCGATCTGGCCCGCAGCCTGGGCAAGCCGATCCGCCGCGTGCTCGCCAGCCCCCTGCAGTTGCGCCAGGTGGGCCAGTCGCTGTTTCGCCTCGCCCACTCGGTGCAAGGTGCCCAGCATCAGCAGTCAGCAAGCCTCGGTGAGCTCGAGCAATTACTGGAGCAGGACAAGCGCCAGGGCAACGCCACGGCAGACGACGCGCATATCGTGCACATCGTCGACTGGCTGCTGCAGTACGCTGTCGAACAGCGCGCCAGTGACATCCATCTTGAGCCACGCCGCGAGCAGGGCCGGTTGCGCTATCGCATAGACGGCCTCCTGCATACGGTCTACGCCTTTCCGGCCAGCGTGACCCTGGCCGTCGTCAGCCGCCTGAAGCACTTGGGCCGCATGGATGTCGCGGAAAAACGCCGGCCGCAGGATGGCCGTGTGAAGAGCAGCCTGCCAGGTGGCCGCGAAGTGGAATTGCGCCTGTCTACGCTGCCCACCCCCTTTGGCGAAAAGCTGGTACTGCGCTTGTTCGACCCACAACAGCTACAGGAAGACTTCGACCGCCTGGGCCTGGAAGGTGAACAACTGCAGCAGTGGCAGGCCCTGCTGCAGCGCCGTCATGGCATTCTTTTGGTCACCGGCCCTACCGGTTCAGGCAAGACCAGCACGCTGTACGCGAGCCTCAAGTGGCTGGCCACGCCCGAGGTCAACCTGTGCACCATCGAAGACCCGATCGAACGCCTGGAGCCGGCTTTCAATCAATTACAGGTGCAGCCGGCACTGGACCTCAGCTTCGCCAACGGCGTACGCGCGCTGCTGCGCCAAGACCCTGACATCATCATGATCGGCGAGATCCGCGATCGCGAGACGGCGCTGGTAGCCGTGCAAGCTGCCCTTACCGGGCACCTGGTGCTCTCGACCCTGCACACCAACGACAGCTGTGGCGCCATCACCCGCCTGCTGGAACTGGGCGTGCCCGATTACCTGATCAAGGCCTCCCTGAGCGGGGTGATGGCGCAGCGCCTGGTGCGCTTGCTGTGCCGTGACTGTCAGGGCTGCGCATCATCGGCCAGCGGCCAGCCTTGCCTGCTGTGCCGGGGCACCGGCTTTCATGGCCGAACGGGCGTGTTCGAGCTGCTGGTCCCAAGTGAAAGCCTGCGCGCCCGGATAGGCGCAGGGGCGGACCTTGCCAGCTTGCAGCGACAGGCATTGAGCGAAGGGTTGCTGGACCTGAAACGCTGCGGGGAGGCAAAGGTGGCCCGTGGGCTGACCTGCCAAGAGGAAGTGCTGCGGGTCTGCGCATAAGCAAAAAACCCTTGTTTTCTGGGAACTTACACCCCTCAGGCTCAATCAAATCGGGCTCCATCAGCCCTCACCCTTCGAGGTGTTTCATCATGCGTCTCCCAACCGCCATCGCAGCCGCTGCCCTGCTTTCGCTGCCCATTGGTTCCGCCATGGCCGATACCTTCTGGCGCAACGTGATTTCTTCCGGCGCGACCACGGCATCGACTTACCTGACCTCCAGGGACCACAAGCTGGTCGTCGCGGCGCAGGATGACGCCGGCAGCTTCGTTGCCAGTGAAGGTGCTATTCGTGGGCCGTTCCTGGAGGCGGCAATGCGCCAGGTGCGGGCTGAGAACCCAGGCATGCAAGCCAGCGACATGGAACTGGCCAATGCCATCCTGGCCAGGAATGCGGTAGCCGAGTAAGCCCCCTGGGGCTGCTGTGCAGCCCCAACTTCAACTCAGCGATACGCCTCCACCGGTACGCACGCACAGAACAGGTTCCTGTCCCCATACACATTGTCGACCCGGTTCACCGCTGGCCAGTACTTGTGCTGGCGCACGTGAGCGCTGGGGGCTACAGCCTGCTCAAGGCTGTAAGGCCGGCTCCACGGCGCCAGCACATCGGCCAGGGTATGTGGCGCATGTTTGAGCGGGTTGTCTTCCGCTGGCCAGTTACCCTGCTGCACCTCACCGATCTCCGCACGGATCGCCAGCATGGCCTCGACGAACCGGTCCAGCTCGGCTTTCGACTCGCTCTCTGTCGGTTCGACCATCAAGGTCCCGGGCACCGGGAATGACATGGTCGGGGCATGGAAGCCATAGTCCATCAGGCGCTTGGCCACATCCTCTTCAGTTATCCCGGTAATTGCCTTGAGCGGCCGCAGATCAAGAATGCACTCGTGCGCCACCCGCTGGTTTCGGCCTCTGTACAGCACCGGGAAAGCCCCACCCAGCTGGCTGGCCAGGTAGTTGGCCGACAGGATGGCCACTTCGCTCGCATCGGCCAGTTGCGGCCCCATCATGGCGATGTACATCCAGCTGATCGGCAGGATGCTCGCACTGCCCCAAGGCGCGGCGCTGACCGCGCTGTTGTTCGGGTCCAGGCCCGGCACCGGCACCACCGGATGACTGGCGACGAACGGCTTGAGGTGTGCACGGATGCCAATCGGCCCCATGCCAGGGCCGCCGCCACCGTGCGGGATGCAGAAGGTCTTGTGCAGGTTCATGTGCGAGACATCGGCGCCAATGTCAGCCGGCCGCGTGAGACCGACCTGGGCGTTGAGGTTGGCGCCGTCCATGTAGACCTGGCCGCCGTGCTGGTGCACCACCTCACATATTTCCCGGATGCCCTCCTCATACACACCATGTGTCGACGGGTAGGTAACCATCAGGCAGGACAGCCGCTCGCCTGCAGCCTTGGCCTTGGCCTTGAGGTCGTCGAGGTCAACGTTGCCGTCGTCATCGCAGTCGACGATCACCACTTCCATACCAGCCATCTGCGCCGAAGCAGGGTTGGTGCCGTGGGCCGACGAAGGGATCAGGCACAGCGTGCGCTGGGGCTGATGACGGCTGCGGTGGTAACGGGTGATTGCCATCAGCCCGGCGTATTCGCCCTGGGCACCCGAGTTGGGTTGCATGCAGATCGCATCAAAACCGGTAATAGCGCACAGCCAGCGCTCCAGCTCGTCGATCATCGCTGTGTAGCCCGCAACCTGAGCATCGGGCGCAAAGGGATGAAGCAGAGCGAATCCGGGCCAGGTAATGGGGATCATTTCGCTGGTGGCGTTGAGCTTCATGGTGCAGGAACCCAGCGGGATCATCGATTGGTTCAGCGCCAGGTCCTTGTTTTCCAGCTGCTTGAGGTAGCGCAGCATCTGCGTTTCGCTGTGATGCAGGTTGAACACCGGGTGGGAGAGGAACGGCGTGCGCCGTTCCAGGGCGGCCGGAATACCCCCTGTCAGAACCTGCTGGTCAAGCGCGGTGACCTCAAGGCCATGATCCACGCCAAGAAAAATGTCGAACAGCCGAAGCACGGTTTCTTCGCTGCACGTTTCGTCCAGGCTCACACCCAGATGGCCGCGGCCCAGAATGCGCAAGTTGATGCACGCCGCTTGCGCACTTTCGATGATGGCCGCCTGGGCACCGCCGACATCCAGGGTAAGTGTGTCGAAGAAATGCGGGTTAAGGCGTTTGATGCCCTTGGCCTCAAGGCCCGCGGCGAGCACGACGGTCAGCCGGTGCACGCGCTGTGCAATGCGCTGCAAGCCTTCAGGGCCGTGGTACACCGCATAGAAGCCGGCGATGTTGGCCAGCAGTACCTGGGCGGTGCAGATGTTGGAGTTGGCTTTTTCGCGGCGGATGTGTTGCTCGCGGGTCTGCAGGGCCATTCGCAGTGCGGTATTGCCACGGGCATCACGCGACACACCGATGATGCGCCCCGGCATCGCCCGCTTGTAGTCTTCGCGGCAGGCGAAATAGGCCGCATGCGGGCCGCCATAGCCCATCGGCACGCCAAAGCGCTGGGTCGAGCCAAGCACCACGTCTGCGCCAAGCTCGCCCGGCGGCGTGAGTAGCACCAGGCTCAACAGGTCTGCCGCCACGCATGCCAAGGCATGCTGGCCGTGCAACTGGTCAATCAGCGGGCGCAGGTCACGCACTTCCCCATGAGTATCCGGGTACTGCAGCAAAGCGCCGAATACCTGGTGCTGGGCAAGGTTATCCACAGCGTCGACGATCAGTTCGAAACCAAAACCTTCAGCCCGGGTTCGCAACACGGACAGTGTCTGCGGGTGACAGTGTTCATCGGCAAAGAAGGCATTGCTCTTGTTGCGCGCCACGCGTTTGGCCAAGGCCATGGCTTCGGCTGCGGCGGTGGCTTCATCGAGCAGTGAGGCATTGGCCAGGGCCAGGCCGCTCAGGTCGATGACCATTTGCTGAAAGTTGAGCAGCGCTTCCAGCCGGCCTTGGGCGATTTCTGGCTGGTAAGGCGTATAGGCGGTGTACCAGCCGGGGTTCTCCAGCACGTTGCGCAGGATGACGGTTGGCGTGACGGTGCCGTGGTACCCCATGCCGATCAGGCTGGTCCACACCTGGTTCTGCTCGGCATAACCGGCGAGCTTGGCCAAGGCAGCCTGTTCATCCAGGGCGGGGGGCAGGTCGAGGGCGCGGTTGAAGCGGATATCCGGCGGGACGGTCTGTTCGATCAGCTCGCTGCGGCTACTCAAGCCCAGGGCGTTGAGCATGGCCTGCTGCTCGGAGGCATCTGGCCCCAGGTGGCGACGCAGGAATGGGTTGAGCTCTTGCAGTTGATGCAGGGATGGCGACTGGGACATGACGACGCTCTCTTCCTAGACCAGGCCTCGTGGAGACTTATAAGTCTAGGAAGGATTGCCGATACTGCGGGAAAACTTGCTTCGCCAGTACCGGCCTCATCGCCGGCAAGCCGGCGATGAGGCCAGAAGGCTCACTCGCCGATAGCGGCTTTGTAACCGGCAGCGTCCAGCAGCTTGTCCAGTTCGGCCTTGTCGCTTGGCTTGAGCTTGAAGATCCAGGCGCCGTAAGGCTCTTCGTTGAGCAGCTCCGGGCTGTCGGCCAGGTCTTCGTTGACCGCGATCACTTCGCCACCCACCGGGGCATAGATATCCGAAGCGGCCTTGACCGACTCGACCACGCCAGCAGCATCGCCAGCAGCGAATACTTTGCCAACCTCTGCCAGTTCCACGAACACCACATCACCCAGGGCCTCTTGAGCGTGGTCGCTGATGCCCACGGTCACAGTACCGTCGGCTTCCAGGCGCGCCCACTCGTGGCTTTCGGCAAAACGCAGATCGGCGGGGATATTGCTCATGTCTTGTATTCCTCGATTGGGTCAGCGGTCGGCCCGCCGTTGATTGTTCAGATCAGAATCTTGCCGTGACGCACGAAGGTCGGTTTGACCACCCGCACCGGGTACCACTTGCCGCGAATTTCGACCTCGGCACGATCGCCGGTGGCCATGGGCACGCGCGCCAGGGCAATGGATTTGCTCAGCGTAGGAGAGAAACTACCACTGGTGATCTCCCCTTCGCCAATGCCGGCAACGCGAACCACCTGATGGGCGCGCAAAACACCGCGTTCCTCCAGCACCAGGCCGACCAGCTTGTCCTGCACGCCGCGCTCGATTTCCGCCAGCAGGCCAGCGCGGCCGATGAAATCACGCTCGGCCGGCTCCCAGGCAATGCTCCAGCCCAGGTTGGAGGTAAGCGGGGTGTGGTCTTCGTCGATATCCTGGCCGTACAGGTTCATGCCGGCCTCCAGGCGCAAGGTGTCGCGGGCGCCAAGGCCACTGGGGGCGATGCCAGCGCCGACCAGGTCGTTGAAAAAGGCCACGGCCTCATGGCCCGGCAGGATGATTTCCAACCCGTCCTCACCGGTGTAACCGGTGCGGGCAATGAACCAGTCGCCCTCGCCAAGCCCTTCGAACGGGCGCAGCTCACGGATAAGCGCAGCGCGCGAAGCGCTGAGCAAGGCTGCGACTTTCTCGCGGGCCTGGGGGCCCTGGATGGCGAGAATGGCCAGGTCGGGGCGCACCTTGAAACCGACCGAGAAGCCGGTACTGTGGGCCTCCAGCCACGCCAGTACATTGGCGCGGGTAGCGGCATTGGTGATCAGCCGGTAGCCATTTTCCGTGCGGTAGACGATCAGGTCATCGATAATTGCGCCCTGTTCGTTGAGCAACGGGCTGTACAGCGCCTTGCCGACACCCCCAAGGCGGGCAACGTCGTTGGCCAGCAAGCGCTGCAGCCAGACGGTGGCATCGGTGCCATCGATGTCGATCACGGTCATGTGGGAAACATCGAACACCCCACAGTCACTGCGCACCTGATGGTGCTCTTCAACTTGCGAGCCGTAGTGCAGCGGCATGTCCCAGCCACCGAAATCGACTGTCTTGGCGCCTAGCGCCAGGTGCAAGTCGTACAAAAGCGTGCGCTGTCCCATGGGTTTCTCCTTCCGGGCGTGGCGAAGCGGCGGCGGTCGATGACGTTTGGTTGTCAGCTCTTCTTGTAGGACCCGTCGCGCGAATGCCGCGCATTGTAGCCGCAAGGGCGCGGGCTGGCACCCTCAGTGACTGTGACCGGGGCGCCTGGCTGAACGACGAATCAGGCCGATGACCGGCAGCAGGCCAACCAGCACCAAGGTCAAGGCGGGCAGTGAGGCACGCGCCCACTCGCCTTCACTGGTCATCTCGAACACCCGTACGGCGAGGGTATCCCAGCCGAAGGGCCGCATCAGCAAGGTCGCGGGCATTTCCTTGAGCACATCGACGAAGACCAGCAGTGCGGCGCTGAGGGCACCGGGGACCAGCAGCGGCATATACACTTTGAAAAACAATCTCGCCCCTCCGACACCCAGGCTCCGTGAAACCTCGGGCAACGACGGGCGGATGCGCTCCAGGCTGCCTTCCAGTGGCCCATAGGCCACGGCGATGAAACGTACCAGATAGGCCACCAGCAATGCCGCCAGGCTGCCCAGCAGCAATGGCTTGCCTGCCCCACCCAGCCAGCTCGACAGAGGGATCACCAGGTGGTTGTCCAGGTAACTGAAGGCCAGCATGATCGACACCGCCAGCACCGAGCCGGGCAAGGCGTAGCCCAGGTTGGCCAGGCCGACCCCGGCACGGATGCCGCCGGTCGGCGCCTGACGCCGGGCAAATGCCAGCAGCAGTGCGACGCTCACCGTGATCAAGGCTGCCATGGCACCCAGGTACAAGGTGTGCAGCACCAGGCCAACATAGCGCTCGTCCAGGTCATGCCGCCCACGCTGCCAGAACCATACCAGCAACTGCAGCAGCGGGATGACGAAGGCACAGGCGAATACCAGCAGGCACCAGCCACTGGCCAGCAGTGCTTTCAGACCGCGCAGGTGATAGAGGGCCTGACCCCGCGGGCGTTCGTTTGAGCTGCGCGAGGCGCCACGGGCGCGGCGCTCGCCATAAAGCACCAGCATTACCGCCAGCAATAGCAGGCTGGCCAGCTGAGCCGCGCTGGACAGGCTGAAGAAGCCGTACCAGGTCTTGTAAATGGCGGTGGTGAACGTGTCGAAATTGAACACAGCCACCGCACCGAAATCTGCCAAGGTCTCCATCAGGGCCAGCGCTATGCCTGCGCCGATGGCCGGCCGCGCCATGGGCAGGGCAACCCGCCAGAAAGCTTGCAGCGGCGAAAGGCCCAACACCCGCGCCGCTTCCATCAGCCCCTTGCCCTGGGCCAGGAATGCCGTGCGCGCGAGCAGGTACACATAGGGGTAGAACACCAGCACCAGCACCACAATCACCCCGCCGGTGGAGCGCACCCGCGGCAGGCGCATGGGCCCGAACACTTCACGCAAGGCGCTTTGCACCGGGCCGGCGAAATCCAGCAGGCCGACGAAGACGAACGCCAGGACATAGGCGGGGATGGCAAACGGCAGCATCAGTGCCCAGTCCAGCCAGCGCCTGCCGGGGAACTCGCAAAGGCTGGTGAGCCAGGCCAGGCTCACGCCGAGCACGGTGACGCCTACGCCTACACCCGCCACCAAGGTGAATGTGTTGCCGAGCAGGCGGCTCATCTGGGTGTCGAGCAAGTGCGACCAGATCTGCACGTCGATCGACTGCCAGGACAGCAGCAGGACGCTCAAGGGCAAGAGCACGAGGGCGGCGGTCAGGATGACCGGGAGGTACCAGCGGCGTTGGGGAGCGTGGGGCAAGGCAACTGTCTCTGTGGCAGATGGCAACCGCTGAGCGGGCTTGCCACGCGAAGGGGCCCTTGTGGGCCCCTGCAGGATAAAGCCTGGTGCTTAGTTCCAGCCAGCCCGATCCATCAAGCGAATGGCCTCGGCCTGGCGTTTGCCTGCCACCTCGACCGGGATGCTGTCAGCCTTGAAGCTGCCCCATGCCGCGACCTCGTCCGATGGCTTGACCTTCGGGTTGGCCGGGAACTCCTGGTTGATGTCGGCGAACAGCTTCTGCGCCTGCTCACCGGTCATCCACTCCACCAGCTTCTTGGCCGCCTCCGGATGCGGTGCGTGCTTGGTCAGGCCGATGCCGGACAGGTTGACGTGCACGCCTCGGTCGCCCTGGTTAGGCCAGAAGATCTTCACCGGCAAGTTCGGGTTCTGCTTGTGCAGGCGGCCGTAGTAGTAAGTGTTCACCACCCCCACATCGCACTGGCCGGCCTCGATGGCCTGGATTACCGAGTTGTCATCGGAGAACACGTCGGTAGACAGGTTGTTGACCCAGCCTTTGACGATCTGTTCGGTCTTGGCCTCGCCATGGTTCTCGATCAGCGTGGCGGTCAGCGACTGGTTGTAGACCTTCTTTGCCGTGCGCAGGCACAGACGCCCTTCCCACTGCTTGTCGGCCAGTGCCTCGTAGGTGCTCAGCTCTGCGGGTTTGACCCGCTCGGTGGAGTAGATGATGGTCCGCGCGCGCAGGCTCAGGCCAGTCCAGTCATGGGACGAGGCGCGGTATTGAGCAGGGATGTTCTGGTCGATGATGGCCGACTTGATAGGCTGCAGGATGCCCATCTGCTCGGCCTGCCACAGGTTACCGGCATCGACGGTCAGCAGCAGGTCGGCCACCCCGTTCTCGCCCTCGGCCTTGATGCGCTGCATCAGCGGGGCTTCCTTGTCGGTGATGAACTTGATCTTGACGCCGGTCTCGGCGGTGTAGGCGTCGAACACCGGCTTGATCAGCTCGTCGATGCGCGAGGAGTACACCACTACTTCGTCCGCCGCCTGGGCGGTGCCACCGAACAGCGTCAGGGCCAGGGCGGCCAGTAGGGGCTTGCGTGGCAACATGGGATGCACTCCTCGAATCGTATGAGAGGCGCAAATGGTAGTGAATCCCATTTTCCGGCTCACCTACCCAGCCGTTACCAGATGTTGCAAGAGCACGCGAACGCCTGCAGGAGCGGCCTCGTGTCGCGAAAGGGCCGCAAAGCGGCCCAACAATCTCAAGGTCTGGCCAATTCCGGCAAGTCCCCGGAAAGCCCCAACGCCTGGCGCACGAACAGCGCCTTGGCCTCCGGCATCTGCTGCACCAGCTTCAGACCGCTGTTACGCAACCAGCGCAACGGCAGCGGGTTGGCCTGGAACAGCCGCTCGAAGCCCTCCATCGCCGCCATCAATGCCAGGTTGTGCGGCATGCGTCGGCGCTCATAGCGGCTGAGCACTTTCACATCCGCCAGCCGTTCACCCCGCTCGCAGGCGTTCACCAACACCTCAGCCAGCACCGCTGCATCGAGAAAGCCCAGGTTCACGCCCTGCCCCGCCAACGGATGAATGGTGTGCGCGGCATCGCCGATCAATGCCAGCCCCTCGTCCACGTACCGCTTGGCGTGGCGCTGGCGCAACGGTACGCAGACCCGAGGGTCGGCATGCAGCACTTGGCCCAGTCGCCCCTCGAATCCACGCTCCAGGGCCTTGAGGAAAGCTTGATCATCCAGCGCCATGAGCTGCTCGGCCTGCTCCGGCGTGGTCGACCACACGATCGAGCACCAGCCCTGCTGGCCGTCTCGCGACAAGGGCAGGAAGGCCAGCGGCCCTTCGTCGGTGAAGCGCTGCCAGGCGGTAGCCTGGTGTGCAGCACTGCAGCGTACACTGGTGACGATAGCGTGGTGCAGGTAATCCCACTCACGGGTCTGGCAGCCGGCCAGGCGCCGCACCGCCGAATTGGCACCGTCGGCAGCCACCACCAGCGGTGCCCGCAGGCGGCGGCCATCGGCCAGGGTCAGCAGCCACTCATCGCCAGAGCGGCGCATCTGCTCCAGGCGGGCGTTGGGCAGCAGGCCGATATCGCTGTCATGCAGGCGCTCCAGCAGGCCATCCTGCACCACCCGGTTTTCGACGATATGGCCAAGCACCTGCGCGTGCACGCTGGCGGCGGAGAAGTGAATCTGCCCAGTGCCGCTGCCGTCCCAGACATGCATGTCCGAGTAGGGCGAAACACGCCGTTTGGCGATTTCTTCCCAGGCGCCCAAACGCTCGAGGATGCGCTGGCTGGCCGCCGAGAGGGCGCTGACCCGCGCCTCGAACGGCGCATCACCGTCAAACGGCTTCACCGTCAGCGAACCACCGTCGAGCAGGAGTATCTCCAGGCCACTGTGGCGCAACGCCAAGGCCAAGGCGCTGCCGACCATACCGGCACCGACAATCAACAGATCTGCGCGCATTTCCATGCCTTACGCCTGCCTCGCTTGCGGCTTGAGCCGCACGTATAGGGTTTTATCGACCCGCGCCACCAGCTCGCCGGCACCGTCGCGGACATCGACCTGCAAACGTGGCAGGTATTTCTTGCCGCTGGCGGTCTGCTGGCGGATCTCGTCCAGCAGTGCGTCTTCGATGTGGAAATCGGCATACACCGGGCCTTTGCCCGGTGCGATGAAGTCAATGCTGGCTGCCTTGTCCCAGACGATGTACTCACGGCCCAGCAGTTCGATCAGCAATAGCATGTAGAACGGGTCGACCATCGAATACAGGCTACCGCCAAACTGGGTACCGACGTAGTTGCGGTTCCAGCGGTTCAGCTTCATGCGCACCCTGACACTGCGCATGTCCGGGCTGATGTGCTGAATGCGGATACCGGCGCCCAGGTACGGTGGGTAAAGGTTCAGCAGCCAGCGCAACATGCGCGCCCGGCGCGCCAGCTTGCGCGGGTTGCTCATGCCTGCCCCCGCGGATCAGGGCGGGTGCCCAGGCCCATGGCTTGGCGGGCGAACCAGCTTTTGGCCGGCGGCAGCAAGTCGAGCCCAAGCAAGCCGATGTTGCGCCCGGCGGCCAGCAACGGCTGATTACTGCCGAACAGGCGGGTAACCTGGTCGGAGAAACCGATGGTCATGGCCTGGTCGAGTTGCTGGCGTTGATGGTACGCCTGCAGGGTCGCCAGATCGCCTGGCTGCTGCGGGCCGGCCTGCAGCGCATCGGCCAGCGACTGCACATCGCGCAGCGACAGGTTGAAACCCTGCCCGGCAATGGGGTGCAGGCTGTGCGCGGCATTGCCCAGTACCACCAGATGCGGGCGCACCTGCTCTTGGGCTTCGACCAGTGCCAGCGGGTACAGATGCCGTGCGCCGACCTGGCGCAGGGCGCCGAGGCGATAGCCGAATACATCCTGCAGCTCGCGCAGGAAGCTGCGTTCGTCGATCTCGGCCAAGCGCTTGGCGTCCATACCCTGACGGGTCCAGACCAACGCACAGCGGTTCTCGGGCAGCGGCAGCAATGCCATGGGGCCTTGCTCGGTAAAGCGCTCGAAGGCTTGCCCGCGATGGGACTCGCCCGGGGTAATGTTGGCGATCAGGGCGCTCTGCTCGTAGGGCGTGCGGCGCACATGGATGCCCAGTTGCTCGCGCAACCCGGAGCGGCCACCGTCGGCCAGCACTGCCAGGTCGCACTCAAGGGCGGTGTCATCGTCCAGCTGCAAGCGATAACCACCGGCGACGGCCTGCATCGCCTTCACTTCGGCCGGGCAGCGCCAGCTCACCACCTCGCTGTCCAGCCCTTGCCAAAGGCACTGACCAAGCCAGGCGTTCTCGACCACGTAGCCCAACGCTGGCACGCCCTCCTCCAGCGCATCGAGGCGGGTGGAGCCAAAGCGCCCACGGTCCGAGACCTGGATCTGCCGGATCGGCTCGGCACGAGGGCTGATGCCCTGCCACACGCCCAGGTGCTGGTAGATCTGCCGGGTACCGAACGAAAGCGCTGAGGAGCGCGCATCATAGCTGGGCTGGAAGCTGTCGCCCGGGGCGAATGGCTCGATCAGCAGGATCTTCCAGCCACGCGCCTTGGCCCCAGCCTGCAGGGCCAGCGCAAGGCTGGCACCGACCAGGCCGCCACCAATGATCGCCAGGTTGACTCGGTTCATGCCGCGTCCTTACGGGCCGCCTGCATAAGCGCCTCGATCTCGGCGACCGTCCTGGGCACGCCCGAAGTCAGAATTTCACAGCCTTGCCTGGTCACCACCACGTCGTCCTCGATCCTTACGCCGATGCCGCGCCATTTCTTCGCGACCTGCTGATTGTCGGCGGCAATGTAGATACCCGGTTCGACGGTCAGCGCCATGCCAGGCTCCAGCACCCGCCACTGGCCGCCGACCTTGTATTCGCCCACATCGTGCACGTCCATGCCCAGCCAGTGCCCGGCACGGTGCATGTAGAAGGCCCGATACGCTTCACTTTCGATCAGTGCCTGCACCTTGCCCTTGAGCAGGCCCAGCTCCACCAGGCCCTCGGTGATCACCCGCACGGTCGCTTCATGGGCGTGGTTCCAGTGCTTGCCTGGGGCAATCTCGGCGAAAGCGGCGGCCTGGGCCTTGAGCACCAGTTCATAGATGGCCTTTTGCTCAGGCGAAAACCGCCCGCTGACCGGGAAAGTGCGGGTGATGTCGCTGGCATAGCAATCGATTTCGCAACCGGCGTCGATCAGCACCAGGTCACCGTCCTTGAGCGCGGCATTGTTCTCCTGATAGTGCAGGATACAGCCATTGCGGCCGGCAGCGACGATCGACCCGTAGGCTGGCATTCTTGCCCCGCCTTTACGGAATTCGTAGTCCAGCTCGGCTTCCAGGCTGTACTCGTGCAGCCCTGCCCGGCAGGCCTGCATGGCCCGCACATGGGCGCGTGCGGAAATTTCTGCAGCGGCGCGCATCACTTTCACTTCCGCCGCCGATTTATACAGACGCATGTCGTGCAGCAGATGATCCAGGGCAACGAACTCGTTCGGTGGCTGGGCGCCAAGGCGCGCCTTGGAGCGGATCACGTTGATCCAGTCCATCAGCCGACGGTCGAACTCGGGGTTGCTGCCCATGGCGCTGTAGACCCGTTCGCGACCTTCGATGAGGCCCGGCAGGATCTCGTCGATGTCGGTGATCGGGAAGGCATCGTCCGCGCCAAAGTCGCGGATGGCACCTTCCTGGCCGGCACGCAGGCCGTCCCACAGCTCGCGCTCAGGGTTACGCTCGCGGCAGAACAGCACGTACTCGCCATGCTCGCGCCCCGGGATCAGCGCGATCACCGCCTCCGGCTCCGGGAAGCCGCTCAGGTACTGGAAATCGCTGTCCTGGCGGTAGACGTGCTCGACATCGCGGTTGCGAATGGCGACTGCGGCAGCCGGCAGGATGGCAATGCTGTTGGGGACCATCTGCGCCATCAGCGCCTTGCGCCGACGGGCATATTCGGCCTTGGGTATGTGGCTCATGGGCAGGACTACCCCCGGTTGATCAGTGCAGCGAAGGTTTTGGCGCAGGCGCGGCCGGCGCGGCCAGCTCTGTGTACAGCAGCAGCGGCGCAACGCGCAGATACTCCATGACTTCCATGTAATCGCTTTCGCCGTCCTCGGATTCTTCCAGCGCTTCCTGGACCTGGGAAATGGCAACCAGGTCCTGGAGCACTTCCTTGGCATCGGTGGACAGGTCCTTGCCGCCAGCGTTGAGCCCGAAGCCGGCGATGAAGCCCTGGCACCACTGGCCCAGCGCCGTGGCACGCTCGGTCAGCGGGGTTTCGTCGCTTGGCAGCAGCAGAACGATCGCAATGTCCTCGCCGGTCAGCTCGGCCTTGACCATCTCTTGCAGGCCGATCAGTGCAGCGCGCACATTGTCTTCAGGTTCGTTTTCCAGCACCCCGGCAGCGTCGGCCAGCCAGGCATCGGCCTCGAAGCCGGCGCCGGCGCAACTGCGGCCGATCAGCAGGCCGTGCAGCTCGGCGGGGGAGACAGGGTGGCCGTTGCTCGAGAGCAGTGCGGCGAATGCGGTGTAGGGCGATTGGGTATTAGGCATGGGCGGCTAGGCGCCAGACGGCGCATTTGACTAGAATGAAGGCCTTGTATCCTAGCACCGGCAGGCGCGCCAAGACCATCGGCACTGGCCGTCACCGCTCAGGGAGAGGCATCATCGACGGGTGATTCAATGACGGAGCGAATCGAGTGCAACCCACGCAAGAGAACGACCTGCAAGCATTGATGAGCCGGTTCGAGTCGCTGATCGAGCGCGTCGAGCAACTTAAACGGCAAAATGCACTCCTAGTAGCTCAGGAAAAATCCTGGCGCGAAGAGCGCGCCCACCTCATCGAAAAGAACGAGATCGCCAAGCGCAAGGTCGAGTCGATGATCTTACGCCTCAAGGCCCTGGAGCATGACTCATGAGTTCAAGCAATAGCGTCACCGTGCAGATCCTGGACAAGGAATACTCGATCATCTGCCCGCCGGAAGAACGCAACAACCTGGTCAGCGCCGCACGCTACCTGGACGGCAAGATGCGCGAGATCCGCAGCAGCGGCAAGGTGATCGGTGCTGATCGGATCGCGGTCATGGCCGCATTGAACATCACCCACGAGATGCTCCACCGCCAGGAAGACCGCACCGACGCCCCCGCTGGCAGCGCCACCCGCGAACAGGTCCGCGACCTGCTCGATCGCGTCGACAAGGCTTTGTCCGACGACACGGATACCAAAATCGGCTGAGGTTGGTATACTGGCGCCACTCCCTGGGGGATGCGCCAGTCGGTTATGTCCCTGAGCCGATACGCACAACCACGGGGGTTGCACGCTGGGGCCGGTGTGCATGTCCGCCCGACGGAAAGCCTTAACGCCCCCTGCAATCTCCACCTTGAACTTTCGGGTTCAAGGGCTACACCGATAGCGGTCTTATCGGGGAGCCTGATTTCGACTGCCCGCCCACCCCGGCGGGCAGTTCTCGCTTTTAGCTTCGACACCTGGGAACGCCCGTGCCATGACCGACACCGCGCCGCTCACCCGCCCCCAGCTTCGTCGCCTGCTTCGCAATGCCCGCCGCGCACTCACGCCAGCCCAGCAACGCCAAGCCTCCCTTGGGCTGTATCGGCAGCTGGCGCAAAACCCGCTGTTCCGCCGCGCACGGCACATTGCCCTGTACCTGCCCAACGACGGTGAAATCGACCCGCAGTTGCTACTGCGCGAGGCGCAACGCCGTGGCAAACGTACCTACCTGCCGGTACTGCACGCATGGCCGCGTACGCGCATGGTGTTCCAGCGGTTCGAGCAAGGGGAAAAGCTCAAGCGCAACCGTTTCCGTATTCCAGAGCCACTGACTGACCGCAAGCGCCAGCGCCCGATCTGGTCGCTGGACCTGATTCTGCTGCCACTGGTGGGCTTCGATGAAGCCGGCGGGCGGCTAGGCATGGGCGGTGGCTTCTATGATCGCAGCCTGGCCTACCAGGCGCGACGCAAAACATGGAAAAAACCCCTGCTGCTGGGGCTGGCCCATGAATGCCAGAAGGTCGA
The DNA here is from genome assembly GCF_044143025.1 of Pseudomonas sp. TR47. NCBI lineage: Bacteria > Pseudomonadati > Pseudomonadota > Gammaproteobacteria > Pseudomonadales > Pseudomonadaceae > Pseudomonas > Pseudomonas sp. TR47. The sequence continues at coordinate 62,076 of NZ_JBHFCS010000026.1, forward strand.
ACGACTGGCGCAGGCCAGTTGGGATGTACCACTGCAGGGCACGGTCTCGGACCGTGACTGGTACCTGGCGCCTAAATAACAGGCGCCAGCGGGGAAGATCAGCGCTGCTGCTGACCGGCTTCGACCGGTGCCTGGTACGCGCTATCGAGCTTGCGCTCCCAGATACCCTGAGCATAACCAGTGGTAACCACACCCAGACCAAAGATGAAGACCAGGACCCAGAGCAGGTCCGGTTTGCGTTGATTCATCGAAGAATGCCCCCTAGGCATACGTTCTGGCTCGGCGACCTTCTTGGTGCCGCCGGAGCATATAGCGTTAAAATCGGCGCATTTTCCGACAACCTGCGTCGACACGCAAACGTTGACGCCAACCGGCTGTCGGTTTCGTGCAACAGGTTATTTCAAACCTTTTCAGGAGCAGTATCCATGGCCTACTGGCTGATGAAATCCGAGCCCGATGAGCTTTCGATCGAAGGCCTGGGCCGCCTGGGTGAGGCCCGCTGGGATGGCGTGCGCAACTATCAGGCGCGCAATTTTCTGCGCGCCATGAACGTAGGCGATGAGTTTTTCTTCTACCACTCCAGTTGCCCTCAACCGGGCATTGCCGGGATCGCCCGGATCACTGCAGCGGCCTACCCGGACCCAACTGCGCTGGACCCTCAGAGCCATTACTACGACGCCAAAGCCACTGCCGAGAAGAACCCCTGGAGCGCGGTAGATGTGGCGCACGTGAAGACGTTCAGGCAGGTGCTGGGGCTGGGCTTGCTCAAGCAACAAAGCGCGCTGGAGGAGTTGCCGCTGGTGCAAAAAGGCACTCGGCTGTCGGTGATGCCGGTGACCGAAGAGCAGTGGGCGGCGATCATTGCGCTAAGCAAATGACCGGTCCCGCGAAGAGGCCGGCCTGAGTCTCGATCACTGCACAATCAGGTTATTGAACAGCAGATCCTCGACAATCGGCTTGCCTTCTTCTGCTTCCATCACCTGCTGTACCTGCTTGAGCGCCTCTTGGCGCAGTTTTTCCTTGGCGTCGACGTTGCTCAAGTTATCCACACCTTGCTGGGTGAACAGCGCCACCAGCTGGTTGCGAATCAGCGGCTCGTGGTGCTTGACCGCCTTGGCTGCCTCGTCGCCAGTCACACGCAGGGCCACATCAGCTTTGAATACGCGCAACCTGGGGCCACCGTCGAGGGCGTAGTTGCCTACAAAGGGCGGGCTCAGGCTGATATAGGAGACCTTGGGGGCTCCTTCCTTGGCTTCTTCGGCCAGGGCCGCCGCTGGCAGCATCAGGGCCAGCACCATCAAGATCCACGCTTTCACGAATTCACTCCTCAAAACAATTGGCGCCAGCTTACCCAGCATGCGGCCCAAACCCAAGCCCGGGCTTATGCAGCCTCATCAGGGCGGGCCATGCTCGTTGACCCGGCAGGCCGCCCTCCTACACTTATCGGCCACTACCCGCAAAGGAATAGCCCGATGAAAGCTGTGTTGTGTAAAACCTTGGGGCCGGCACGCAACCTGGTTCTGGAAGAGGTGGCCAGCCCGGTACCGAAGAAAAACGAGATTCTGCTCGAGGTGCATGCGGCTGGGGTCAACTTCCCAGATACCCTGATCATCGAAGGCAAATACCAGTTCCAGCCACCGCTACCGTTCTCTCCCGGTGGCGAGGCGGCGGGTGTCGTTGCCGCTGTCGGCGAGCGCGCCGGTGCCTTCCAGGTCGGGGACCGGGTGATGGCCCTTACCGGCTGGGGGGCGTTCGCCGAACAGGTGGCCGTGCCGTTCTACAACGTGCTGCCCATCCCCGAAAGCATGGACTTCACCACCGCTGCTGCCTTTGGCATGACCTATGGCACCTCGATGCATGCGCTCAAGCAGCGCGGCCAGTTGCAGCCAGGAGAAACTTTGCTGGTGCTGGGTGCGTCCGGTGGCGTCGGCCTGGCGGCCGTGGAGATCGGCAAAGCCATGGGCGCCAAGGTGATCGCAGCCGCCAGCAGCGCAGAGAAACTGGCCGTGGCCAAGGCTGCAGGGGCGGACGAGTTGATCGACTACAGCCAGGCCAGCCTCAAGGAGGAAATCAAGCGCCTGACCGGCGGCCAAGGGGTAGATGTGATCTACGACCCGGTCGGCGGTGAACTGTTCGACCAGGCCGTGCGCGGGCTGGCGTGGAACGGGCGGCTGCTGGTGGTCGGCTTTGCCAGCGGGACGATTCCACAGATGGCGGCGAACCTGGTACTGCTCAAGGGCGCAGCGGTGCTGGGGGTATTCTGGGGGGCTTTTGCCCAGCGTCAGCCGCAGGACAATGCGGCCAACTTCAACCAGCTGTTTGCCTGGCATGCCGAGGGCAAACTGAAGCCGCTGGTATCGAAGACTTACCCACTGGCCGAGGCGGGCGCGGCGATCGAGCAGTTGGGCCAAAGGAAAGCGGTGGGTAAGCTGGTGCTGCTGGCCAGCTAATCATTGAAAGATACGCTGCCGCTGCAGAGCTCTTCGCCGATAAACGCGCGAAGAGCCCTGCACAGCCCAATCAGACCTCCCGCAGGTTGTGGCAGCGCCGGAACCGCGCTTCGAGGTTGCGATCGGGCATCTGGTGGCTGCGCAATGCGTTCAACGTCTGCTCGACATACTCACGCGTGGTGCCATAGCGCCCTTTGGCACTGGCAAGAATCTGGCTAAGCAGCGTATCAGGCAGATTGCCGGCGTAGCACGGCAGGTGCCGCTCAAGTACAAAGCCCAAGGCCTGCACCTTGCTGCCATCACCCAGCCGGCAGCTGAGCCAGTGCGGCCGGTACGCCGGGTACGGCATCTCTCTTTGCCACAAGGCCATCAGCGAGTCGTCGAGGTTGCTTTCATCGAGGCGGTAGGCAAAACCGCTGCACGAACCGCCGCGGTCGAGGCCGAATACCAGGCCTGGCGTTTCCGGCGTACCACGATGCTCGTGCGACCACAGGTAAAGGCCACGGTGATAGCCATGCACGCGTGCACGCTGGCGCTCTACCGAACTGCACTCCGGGCGCCATATCAACGAACCATAGGCGAACAACCAGACCGGGCCACCGTCATGGCGCGACATGGTCGTATGCATCGAGTTGATCAATTGTTCGCGGGTCAGTTGCTGGCCGAAGTCGAGTGCCGGAGGATAAGCGCTTTTCCAGGATAAACTTTCAAGTGCCGACATAAGCTGCCGCCATTATTCCCTGTGAACTACTGATATAGCGAAAGGCCCTGCAGGGCGGGGCTTGCGC
>NZ_JBHFCS010000027.1:0-57906 GCF_044143025.1 Pseudomonas sp. TR47
TTTCACTGCGCCGCTATGGCTCAGCCCATCACCTTGGACGCCAGCCAGAACAGGCCAGCCGCCAGGCCCATCGTCGCCGGCAGGGTCAATACCCAGGCCAGCAGGATGGTTTTCACTGTGCCGCCTTGCAGGCCGCTCTTGTTGGCAACCATGGTGCCGGCCACGCCGGACGACAACACGTGGGTAGTCGAAACCGGCAGGGCGAACACGTTGGCCATGCCAATGGCGCATGCTGCGGTGATCTGGGCCGACATGCCCTGGGCATAGGTCATGCCCTGTTTGCCGATCTTCTCGCCTACGGTCAGTACCACGCGTTTCCAGCCGACCATGGTGCCCAGGCCCAGAGCCAGGGCGACGGCAACGATTACCCAGAACGGGGCATATTCGGTGGTGGCGGTGAGGTCCTTGCGCAATTTGTCGAGGTCGGCCTTTTCACGCGCATCCAGCCCCGGCAGCTTGCCGACCTTCTTCGCCGTGTCATCCAGGCACAGCAGATAGCGGCGCACTTCCACGCGCTTGTCGGCTTCCAGGGCACGGTAATCGGTCACGCCCTGCAGCGAGGATTGCAGTGCGGCGATGGTGGGTTCGGTCTGCTGCGGGTTGCAACTGAACTGCTCCGGCAGGTCGCTGGCTTGCGCCTTGCCCAGTGCCAGGAACTCGCCCAGGGTGGCGGCGTTGCGCTGGTAGAACTGGCTCAGGTGCATCGTCGCGTCGCGGGTGCGCTCGATCTGGTAGGTGGTGCTGTTCAGGTCGAGTACGAACTTGGCCGGAACAATGCCGATCAGTACCAGCATGATCAGGCCGATGCCTTTCTGGCCATCGTTGGAGCCGTGTACGAAGCTCACGCCCATTGCCGAAATTACCAGCACCAGGCGGTTCCAGAAGGGTGGGTGCTTCTTGTCGTCGAGCTTGCGGCGCTGCTCTGGCGTCTTGTGCATCTTCGACAGCGGGCGCCACCATTTCAGGCCGAGCAGCAACAGCGCAGCCACAGCAAAGCCGGCCATGGGCGAAATGACCAGGGACATGGCGATGTCGATCGCCTTCTGCCAGTTGACGCCGTCACCCAAGGGAATGTCGCTGATCAGGGCATTGGCCAGGCCCACGCCAAGGATCGAACCGATCAAGGTGTGCGAGCTCGAGGCCGGGATGCCGAAATACCAGGTACCCAGGTTCCATGTGATGGCCGCAGCCAGCAACGAGAAGACCATGGCCAGGCCATGCCCGGTGTTCACATTGATCAGCAGCTCGACCGGCAGCAGGTGAACGATGGCGTAAGCCACCCCGACACCGCCCAGCAGAACGCCAAGGAAGTTGAACACCCCGGAGAAGAACACGGCCAGGTGTGGTGGCATGGCTTTGGTATAGATGACGGTGGCTACCGCGTTGGCGGTGTCATGAAAGCCATTGATGAACTCGAATGCGAGCACGAAGGTCAGGGCGAGCAGCAGGCTCACCAATACCCAGGCATCCAGTCCGCTGAATAAATCGATCATGAAGGTTGTCTGGCGGTCATTTGGGGGGCGGGATTATGCCAGAAAACCTTGGCAATCGATGCACCCGCAGCTGACCGATGGCAGTCTTTTGATCGACTTCCAAGCATTGTCGTCCACGGAGTAAAGCGTAGAAGGTTTCGCTAAAAATCACAAAAAACGCCGAATTTCGCCGTTTTCCTGCAAACTGGAATGGCTATTCATGATTCAAACGGCTGTATGAAATTTGTGTAATTCCATTTCATACTCGGCCTTTTGGTAACGATCGGTGCCAGGGGCACCGCCCTCGACCGCGAATGCAATTGCGCGCAGCAAGCCGCTCAGGTGTCTTCGTTGCGCAACTCTTTCTCCATCTTCTCCAGTTCCTGGTTGAAGGCCTGATCCTGGACCGTGGCCCGTTTGCGCCAAGGTTTGCGCTCCGGTTCCGGTTGAGCGGCGTAAGTGGTGACTTCACCACCGTAAACTTCCTTGTAACGTTCAGCCTGGCGCTCCAGTTCCGCGCGCAGTTCATCTTTCGTCACAGTAGTACCTGAATGTAAAAGTGGCCGGTAGTGCGTGCACGTGCACGTTGCCCATGCACAGGGCGTGCTGGTCGTCGGATAAGGGTCAGGCCGTAAGTGCCTTGCCCGAATGCGGATCCGGGCCAGCCGACTGGATTATAGCAATCGATAAAATGCCAGACAGTGTTATTTACCCAGCCCTTACAACCGTCGTTCAAGTGGCGGGTAATGGCTGCTTGTGCAAAGTTTGAACGGCCGGCGCTTGGAAAGTTCGCTTATGTTCAGATGTCAGGCAGGGAAATAAAAACGGCCTCGCACAAAGGCGAGGCCGTTGCCTGGGGACTTCTACGGTGGGTACCTGACCAGTCTCTCCAAAGAAGCCACAAGTGGCAGAAGAAAGGTATAAGCAAACGTGTCAGCGGTCAATTGCGATTATCGGCCGTTTGTTCGATAATCGCACGAAGCAGCGATTTTTTTGAGGTGAGCGATGAGTGACGAAATCCCGGCCAACGAAACTGCCAGCCCAGAGTCGGTGCGCCCGAGCGCCCCTGCCTTGGCGCCGCCAATCGTGGCCTCGCCAGCCAAGCGCATTCAGGCATTTACCGGTGACCCGGATTTCATGACTTCGCTGGCGCGGGGGCTTGCCGTGATCCAGGCATTCCAGGAGCGCAAGCGCCACCTGACCATCGCTCAGATCAGCCACCGCACCGAGATCCCACGAGCGGCGGTGCGTCGTTGTTTGCATACGCTAATCAAGCTCGGCTATGCCACGACCGATGGGCGTACCTATTCGCTGCTGCCCAAGGTGCTGACCCTTGGCCACGCCTACCTTTCGTCGACGCCCTTGGCGATGTCGGCCCAACCTTATCTGGACCGCATCAGCGATCAGTTGCACGAGGCTGCCAACATGGCCACCCTCGAAGGCGACGACATTCTTTATATAGCCCGTTCGGCCACTGTGGAGCGGTTGATATCGGTCGATCTGTCAGTCGGTGGGCGGCTGCCGGCCTACTGCACGTCGATGGGGCGCATTCTGTTGGCAGCGATGGACGACACCAGCTTGCGCGAGTACCTTGACCGCGCCGACCTCAAGGCCCGCACCAGCCGTACCTTGCATGATCCGGAGTCGCTGTTCGCTTGCATTCAGCAGGTGCGTGAGCAGGGCTGGTGCGTGGTCGACCAGGAACTGGAGCAGGGGCTGCGCTCGATTGCTGTGCCGATTTATGATGCGTCCGGGCAGGTGCTTGCGGCGTTGAATGTCAGTACCCATGTGGGGCGTGTAAGCCGCAGCGAGCTGGAGCAGCGCTTCTTGCCGATCCTGCTGGCATCCAGTCGCGATCTTTGTCATCAGTTGTTTGGCTGAAACACGTACAGCCCGTCTTGCCGCTGTGCACTGTTATCGAACATGCCAACCGTTTCCTGTTCGATAAACGCACAGTGTCGCTCTGGACGAATTGCGCGCCCTCCATTGGCTGATTAATGTCTCTCGCAGCGGTCGGCTGTGCCGACCGAACAAGAAAAACACAAGAGGCGCACATCATGACCACTGTCACTTCGCTGCTGCGGCCGCACCCGCACGCAGTTGTGTTGTATCCAGGCTGACTCAGGCCGCATTCCTTCGACTTTGAACCCTGTACCGGTTGCCCTTGTGCAGTGGCTCGACTGTGCCCAATTTCTGGATAACAACAATGAACAAGCCACAATCTGTCGGGAACTGCCTCGACGTTCAATCCTTCATCAATGAACAACCGCTGTCGCGCTACCAGTGGCGCGTGGTGATCCTTTGCTTCCTGATTGTCTTCCTCGACGGTCTGGATACTGCGGCCATGGGCTTTATCGCTCCGGCATTGTCCCAGGAATGGGGTATCGACCGCGCCAGCCTTGGCCCGGTGATGAGCGCCGCATTGATCGGGATGGTGTTCGGTGCCTTGGGGTCAGGGCCGCTGGCCGACCGCTTTGGCCGCAAGGTCGTGCTGGTAGGTGCGGTGTTGGTGTTCGGTGGTTTCAGCCTGGCCTCGGCCTACGCCAGCAACGTCGACCAGTTGCTGATGCTGCGCTTTCTGACCGGCCTCGGGCTGGGTGCCGGTATGCCCAATGCCACCACACTGCTTTCCGAATACACCCCAGAGCGCCTCAAGTCACTGTTGGTGACCAGCATGTTCTGCGGTTTCAACCTGGGCATGGCCGGTGGTGGGTTCATTTCCGCGAAGATGATCCCGGCCTACGGCTGGCATAGCCTGTTGGTGGTGGGCGGTGTGCTGCCGCTGCTGCTGGTTGTGGTGCTGATGGTCTGGCTGCCTGAGTCGGCACGCTTTCTGGTTGTACGCAACCGCGGTACCGACAAGGTGCGCAAGACCCTGGCGCCGATTGCACCGGCCGTCGTAGCGCAGGCAGCCAGCTTCAGTGTGCCGGAACAGAAGGCTGTGGCCGCGCGTAACGTGTTCGCAGTGATCTTCTCCGGCACCTATGGCCTGGGTACGATGCTGCTGTGGCTGACCTACTTCATGGGCCTGGTCATTGTCTACCTGCTGACCAGCTGGCTGCCGACGCTGATGCGTGACAGCGGCGCAAGCATGGAGCAGGCCGCGTTCATCGGTGCGCTGTTCCAGTTCGGTGGTGTCCTCAGTGCCGTGGCAGTAGGCTGGGCCATGGACCGTTACAACCCGCACAAGGTCATCGGTATCTTCTACTTGCTGGCTGGCGTGTTCGCTTATGCGGTAGGGCAGAGCCTGGGCAACATTACCGTGCTTGCCACTCTGGTGCTGGTAGCCGGGATGTGTGTGAACGGCGCGCAATCGGCCATGCCTTCGCTGGCGGCGCGGTTCTATCCGACCCAAGCGCGTGCCACCGGTGTTTCCTGGATGCTCGGCATCGGCCGCTTTGGCGCGATTCTCGGCGCCTGGAGTGGCGCGACCCTGCTTGGCCTGGGCTGGAACTTCGAGCAGGTGCTGACGGCATTGCTGGTGCCAGCTGCGCTGGCCGCGGTAGGCGTGATCGTGAAAGGCCTGGTGAGCCACGCCGACGCGACCTGAGCCTGCGCTGACGGGCCGCGCTGCGGCCCCTTGGGAAAGGGTGGCTGGACGACAATATGTTCGATAAACGCACGGATAGTCGATTATCGGATTGTCAGCGACCCGCCACTCTCCTTAATCTGAGCCCAACGTAGCACCCTGAACCGAGGTCGAGCTGGGTGCGCTGCGTGACTTTGAACCCGCACCGCCGAGGCCCATGGCCCACTGGCAGGAGAAGCTTGATGCGCGACGTATTTATCTGTGACGCTATTCGCACCCCCATCGGCCGCTTCGGCGGCGCCTTGGCCGGCGTGCGTGCCGATGATCTGGCCGCTGTACCGCTCAAGGCGCTGATCGAGCGTAACCCGGGTGTGCAGTGGGATCAGGTCGACGAAGTGTTTTTTGGCTGTGCCAACCAGGCCGGTGAAGATAACCGCAACGTGGCACGCATGGCCCTGCTGCTGGCGGGCCTGCCCGAGAGTATCCCGGGTGTGACCCTGAACCGCCTGTGCGCCTCGGGTATGGACGCCATCGGTACTGCATTCCGTGCCATCGCCAGCGGCGAGATGGAGCTGGCCATTGCCGGCGGCGTCGAGTCCATGTCGCGCGCGCCGTTTGTCATGGGCAAAGCCGAAAGCGCCTACTCGCGCAACATGAAGCTTGAAGACACGACCATCGGCTGGCGCTTCATCAACCCGCTGATGAAGAGCCAGTACGGTGTGGATTCCATGCCTGAAACCGCTGATAACGTCGCAGACGATTACCAGGTTTCGCGTGCCGACCAGGATGCCTTCGCCCTGCGCAGCCAGCAGAAGGCCGCCGCAGCCCAGGCTGCCGGCTTCTTCGCCGAAGAAATCGTGCCTGTGCGTATCGCCCACAAGAAGGGCGAAACCATCGTCGAGCGCGATGAGCATCTGCGCCCGGAAACCACCCTTGAGGCACTGGCCAAGCTCAAACCGGTCAACGGCCCGGATAAGACGGTCACCGCTGGCAATGCCTCGGGCGTGAACGACGGTGCTGCGGCACTGATCCTGGCCTCGGCTGAAGCGGTGAAGAAGCACGGCCTGACCCCGCGTGCCCGTGTTCTGGGCATGGCCAGCGGCGGTGTAGCGCCACGGGTGATGGGCATTGGCCCAGTACCGGCGGTGCGCAAGCTGACCGAGCGCCTGGGTGTAGCCATGAGCGATTTCGATGTGATCGAGCTCAACGAAGCGTTTGCCAGCCAAGGCCTGGCGGTGCTGCGTGAGCTGGGCGTGGCCGATGATGCGCCGCAGGTGAACCCCAACGGCGGTGCGATTGCCCTGGGCCACCCGCTGGGCATGAGTGGTGCGCGCCTGGTGCTGACTGCACTGCACCAACTGGAGAAGAGCGGCGGGCGCAAGGGCTTGGCGACCATGTGTGTCGGTGTTGGCCAAGGTCTGGCGTTGGCCATCGAGCGGGTTTGACCTGTTCCGGCCTTTTCGCGGGACAAGCCCGTTCTCACAGGGGACCACGCCTCTCTTGTGGGCGCGGGCTTGGCCCGCGAAAAGGCCGGACTTATGCGACACAAGGCCAATAGCCAGCCCGGAAGCGGAACGAGTGTGTTACTAAGTGTGTCTAGACCTACTTAGCACACTCCAGGAGTAAAGCCGTCATGACCTCAACCTACTACACCGGTGAAGAGCGCAGTAAGCGCATCTTCGCCATCGTCGGTGCCTCCTCAGGCAACCTGGTGGAATGGTTCGACTTCTATGTCTACGCCTTCTGTGCAATCTATTTTGCGCCGGCCTTCTTCCCCTCTGACGACCCCACTGTTCAGTTGCTCAATACCGCGGGCGTGTTTGCCGCTGGCTTCCTGATGCGGCCAATCGGTGGCTGGATCTTCGGTCGCCTGGCGGACCGCCATGGCCGCAAGAATTCCCTGATGATCTCGGTGCTGATGATGTGTTTCGGCTCCTTGATGATTGCCTGTTTACCCACCTACTCGAGCATTGGCACCTGGGCCCCGGCATTGCTGTTGCTGGCCCGCTTGATTCAGGGCCTGTCGGTAGGCGGCGAGTACGGCACCACTGCGACCTACATGAGTGAGGTGGCGCTGCGTGGCCAGCGTGGTTTCTTTGCTTCGTTCCAGTATGTCACCCTGATCGGCGGCCAACTGCTGGCAGTGCTGGTGGTGGTGATCCTTCAGCAACTGCTGACCGAAGACGAACTGCGCGCCTGGGGCTGGCGCATTCCGTTCGTGGTCGGCTCCATCGCTGCACTGATCTCGCTGATGCTGCGCCGCTCGCTGCACGAGACCAGCAGCGCCGAAGCCCGCAAGGACAAGGACGCAGGTTCCATCAAAGGCCTGTTCCGCAACCACACGGCAGCCTTCATCACCGTGCTCGGCTATACCGCCGGTGGCTCGCTGATCTTCTATACCTTCACTACGTACATGCAGAAGTACCTGGTCAACACTGCGGGCATGACCGCGAAGAACGCCAGCTTCGTGATGACCGGCGCCTTGTTCCTGTACATGGTGATGCAGCCGTTCTTCGGCATGCTCTCCGACCGTATCGGCCGACGTAACTCGATGCTGCTGTTCGGTGCCTTGGGGACGCTGTTCACCGTGCCGTTGCTGATGGCGCTAAAGACCGTCAGCAGCCCGTTCATGGCCTTCGTACTGGTGACCCTGGCACTGTGCATCGTCAGTTTCTACACCTCGATCAGTGGCCTGGTGAAGGCCGAGATGTTCCCGCCGCAGGTGCGTGCGCTTGGTGTAGGCCTGGCTTACGCGGTAGCCAACGCAATGTTCGGCGGCTCGGCCGAGTATGTGGCCCTGGGCTTGAAAAGCCTGGGTATGGAGAACACCTTTTACTGGTACGTGACGGCGATGATGGCAATCGCGTTCCTGTTCAGCCTGCGCCTGCCGAAACAGGCGGCGTACCTGCACCATGATGATTAAGGACGTTGCATGAGCAACCTACTGTTCGACGCCTATTTCACCGCCCCGGCCATGCGCGAGATCTTTTCCGACCGCGGCCGTCTGCAGGGCATGCTCGATTTCGAAGCTGCCCTGGCCCGTGCCGAGGCTGCTGCCGGCCTGGTGCCGCACAGCGCGGTAGCGGCCATCGAGGCGGCCTGCCAGGCCGAGCGCTTTGACGTTCGCGCGCTCGCCGATGCCATTGCCACGGCAGGCAACTCGGCAATCCCGCTGGTCAAGGCGCTGGGCAAGGTGATCGCCAGTGGTGTTCCCGAGGCCGAACGCTATGTGCACTTGGGCGCCACCAGCCAGGATGCGATGGATACCGGGCTGGTGCTGCAGTTGCGTGATGCACTGGCGCTGATCGAGGCTGACCTCGCCACGCTGGCCGAAACCTTGTCGCGCCAGGCCCTGCTGCATGCCGACACACCGCTGGTGGGGCGTACCTGGCTGCAGCACGCCACCCCGGTGACCCTGGGCATGAAGCTTGCCGGCATACTGGGCGCCGTTACGCGCCACCGCCAACGGCTGCAGGAGCTGCGTCCGCGCTTGCTGGTGCTGCAGTTCGGTGGCGCTTCCGGCAGCCTGGCGGCCTTGGGCAGCAAAGCGCTGCCGGTCGCCGAGGGCCTGGCCGCTCAGTTGCAACTGACCTTGCCCGAGCAACCCTGGCACACCCAGCGCGACCGCCTGGTGGAATTCGCCTCGGTGCTGGGCCTTATTGCCGGCAGCCTGGGCAAGCTGGGCCGCGATGTCAGCCTGCTGATGCAGACCGAGGCGGGCGAGGTGTTCGAGCCTTCCGCGCCTGGCAAGGGTGGGTCGTCGACCATGCCGCACAAGCGCAACCCGGTGGGCGCTGCAGTGCTGATCGGTGCCGCCACCCGGGTGCCGGGGCTGCTATCGACGCTTTACGCAGCCATGCCCCAGGAGCACGAGCGCAGCCTAGGCCTGTGGCATGCCGAGTGGGAAACACTGCCGGAGATCTGCTGCCTGGTTTCAGGCGCCTTGCGCCAGGCCCAGGTGATCGTCGAAGGCATGGAGGTGGACGCCGAGCGCATGCGCAGTAACCTCGACCTGACCCAGGGCCTGGTGCTGGCCGAGGCGGTGAGCATCGTCCTGGCCCAACGCCTTGGCCGCGACCGCGCCCATCACTTGCTCGAACAATGCTGCCAGCGCGCCGTGGCCGAACAGCGCCATTTGCGCGCTGTGCTGGGCGACGAGCCGCAGGTGACCGCCGAACTGACTGAACAAGAGCTAGACCGTCTGCTCGACCCTGCCCATTACCTTGGCCAGGCCCGCGTCTGGGTGGCGCGCGCCGTGGCTGAACATCAACGTTTCACTGCCTGAAGGAGACCGCTGTGGCGCATTTGCAACTGGCCGATGGCGTACTGAACTATCGACTCGATGGCCCGGACGATGCCCCGGTGCTGGTGCTGTCCAACTCCCTGGGGACTGACCTGGGCATGTGGGACAGCCAGATTCCGCTGTGGAGCGAGCACTTGCGTGTACTGCGTTACGACACTCGCGGTCACGGCGCTTCGCTGGTCACCGATGGCCCATACAGCATCGAGCAACTGGGCGGCGATGTGCTGGCGCTGCTCGATGCACTGGATATCCGGCATGCCCACTTCGTCGGCTTGTCCATGGGTGGCCTGATCGGCCAGTGGCTGGGTATCAATGCGGGCGAGCGTCTGCACAGCCTGACCCTGTGCAATACCGCGGCCAAGATCGCCAATGACGAAGTGTGGAATACCCGCATCGACATGGTGCTCAAAGGCGGCCAGCAGGCCATGGCCGACCTGCGCGACGCCTCGATCGCTCGCTGGTTCACCCCCGCGTTTGCCCAGGCCCACCCTGAGCAGGCGCAGCGCATCTGCCAGATGCTCGCGCAGACCTCTCCACAGGGCTACGCCGCCAACTGCGCGGCAGTACGCGACGCCGATTACCGTGAGCAACTCGGCCGTATCCAGGTGCCTACGTTGGTCGTTGCCGGTACCGAGGACGTGGTGACCACGCCGGAACATGGCCGCTTCATGCAGGCCGCGATCATCGGTGCCACCTATGCCGAATTCCCGGCAGCGCACCTTTCCAATGTCGAGATCGGCGAGGCGTTCAGCCTTCGCGTGCTTGACTTCCTGCTGGCTCGCTGAGGAATCTGCCATGGATGAGAAACAACGTTACGACGCCGGCATGCAAGTACGCCGTGCAGTACTCGGCGATGCCCACGTGGATCGCAGCCTGGAGAAACTCAACGACTTCAATGGCGAGTTCCAGGAAATGATCACTCGCCATGCCTGGGGTGATATCTGGACCCGCCCAGGCCTGCCACGGCACACGCGTAGCCTGATCACCATCGCCATGCTGATCGGCATGAACCGCAACGATGAACTCAAGCTGCACCTGCGCGCGGCGGCCAACAACGGCGTGACCCGTGAAGAGATCAAGGAAGTGCTGATGCAGAGCGCTATCTACTGTGGTATTCCAGCAGCCAATGCCACCTTCCACCTGGCAGAGTCGGTGTGGGATGAGTTGGGTGTAGAGTCTCGTCAACAGCCGTGAAGCTCACGCACCTGTAGGAGGAGCGGCCTTGTGTCGCGAAGGGCTGCGAAGCGGCCCCAGGATGGTTGTAGCGTCGCGGAAAGTGATGGGGCCGCTTCGCAGCCCTTTCGCGACACAAGGCCGCTCCTACGCAGAGCGCAGCGCCACCGGCCCGGCATTGGCCTCAACTGCATGCTTGAGCGCCGGGCACATTCCCAGCATGAACGCCGCCTCCGCCACCACGAACAGCGGCCCGATGATCAGCCCGCTGATATCGTCGACGAACGCTGGCTTGCGGCCTTCGTAGTAATGCCCGACGAACTGGATGATCCAGCCCACCACAAATGCCCCTGCCCCAGCACTGAGCCACAGCGCGGTGCTTTGCAGCGCCAGTGCCTGGCCAACCCACAGGCACAGCCCCAGCAGCAAGCCCATCACCAGCCCGAAACGCAGGTCCAGGCGCAGGTAGAACCACACCGACGCCGCCGCTGCCACAAGGGCAGGGGACAGCCAGATCCCGGCGACGTCCCAGCCCGGGCGCGACAGCAGGATGGTCACGGCCAGCACGATCAGCGGAATGCCGACGAAGTGGGTAGCGATATTGCGTGGGTCGCGGTGGTAGCTGGCGTATTGGCTCAGGTGTTCAACGAGGTTTTTCATTGTTGTTCCTCCCTGGGTGGCCTGTTTGCATGGTGTAGCCTGTGCCGCACTGTTGGCGGGCACAGGCCACTCATACTGCTCAGGATAGCCTGTGGCGCACCACTATCATCAGCTTAGCGAATGGTGGCAGTGCGCATGGCTGATGGCCGGTGAGATCACAACAGGTTCAACGGATAACTCACGATCAAGCGGTTCTCATCGAACGCGTTGGTGCTGAAGTCCCTGCGCATGGTGGAGTTGCGCCATTTCAGCGAAAGGTCCTTGAATGACCCCGACTGCACCACGTAGGCCAGTTCGGTTTCCCGCGCCCATTCCTTGCCGTCGTCGATGCTGCCAGAGGTGACATTGTCACCCTTGATGTAGCGGTTCATCAGGGTCAGGCCGGGGATACCGACGGTGACGAAGTTGAAGTCATGGCGCACCTGCCAGGAACGTTCCTTGGCATTGTCGAAGCTGGAGTTGTAGCTGTCGTTGGCCAGGGTGCCACCGCTGGTGCCGTTGACCCGCAACCAGGCATCGTCGCCACTGACTTTCTGCAGGCCGACGTAGAAGGTGTTGCCCTTGTAGCGTGCCGAGAGCATGGCCGAGGCCGTGCGGTTGTCCAGCTGGCCTGCGCGTTCGGCCCCGTCTTCTTTGCCGATGAAATAGCCGAGGTTGGCGCCCAGGGTCCATTCGCCCAGCGGCTGGCTATGTACCAGGTTGATGTATTGCTGACGGTAGATGTCCTTGAGCTGGGCATCCCACAGGCCGATCATCGTGCGCTTGTCGTTGAAGGTATATTCGCCACCGCCGAAGTTGAAACGATCGGACGTGAACGCCGCCCGCCCATTGAGCGACATGTCTTCCATGCTGGCGTCGTTGCGCGGGCTGTTGGCGCGGAACTGGCCCGCGTACAGGGTCAGGCCCTCGATTTCTTTCGAGGTGAGCTGGCCGCCGCGGAAGGTCTGCGGCAGCGAGCGGCCGTCATCCGAGCGCAGAATCGGCAGCACGGGCATCCATTCGCCTACTTTCAGTTCGGTCTGCGACAGCTTGGCTTTCAGTGCGACGCCCAGGCGGCCGAAGTCGTCGGCGGGCCGGCCGTCATCGTGGACCGGTAGCAGGTTAGTATTGGTGGTGCCCTTACCGCCGTCGAGCTTGACCGAATACATGCCCAGTACATCCACGCCGAAACCTACGACGCCCTGGGTGAAGCCGGAGCGGGCATCGAGGATGAAGCTTTGCGTCCATTCCTCTCCCTTGGCTTGGGAGTGAGCCGGGTCGACGAAGTTGCGGTTGATGTAGAAGTTGCGCAGGTTGAGGGTGGCCTTGGCGTCCTCCATGAAACCGCCTTCGGCGGCCAATGCGGGGAGGGCACAGGACATGGCCAACAGGCCGGGCAGCAGCTGGCGTGCGGGGTGCGAAATGCTCATCTGTCGTGGATCTCTTGTTTTTATTGGCGAACCGGTGCGCTGCAGAGTGCAGCCTGCAGGGCGGGTCTTTTTGTCAAATTGGCAACGTGTTGCTGGAGAGGATGGTGCGGGGAGGGCAGCAGTGAGGCAATTCGTCGCAAGCGGAAGCGGGCGATAATCGAACGGAATGTTCCAGTTGGTTAATTATTTGTCAGGCAGCGTTGTGCGCAACAAAAAACCCACCGCGAGGGGTGGGTTTTTTGTTTTTACCTGAACAGTCAGCTCTTCGGTGTTGCCGCCGATGCCTGCTGATTGGCCTGCCCGGTCTGCTCGTACCAGCCACCGCCGAGCGCTTTGTACAGGTTGACCTCGCTGGTCAGCTGCGACAGGCGATCGGTGATCAGCGACTGCTGTGCACTGAACAGGTTGCGCTGGGCGTCGAGGAAGGTCAGGTTGCTGTCGATACCGATGCGGTAACGGCGTTCGGCCAGGCGGTAGTAATCCTGGTTCGCCTGCACCAGGTCACGTTGCGCCTGCAACTGCTCTTCGAAGGTCTTGCGTGCCGCCAGGCCATCGGAGACTTCCTGGAAGGCGGTCTGGATGGTCTTTTCATACTTGGCGACGTTGATGTCCTTCTGGATCTTCGAGTAGTCCAGGCTCGCCTTCAGACTGCCGGCATTGAAGATCGGCAGGTTGATCTGCGGCTGGAACAGCCAGGTCCCCGAACCACCTTTGAACAGCCCGTCCATGTCCGGGCTCAGGGTGCCGGCGTTGGCGGTCAGGCTGATGCTCGGGAAGAACGCTGCTCGCGCTGCGCCAATGTTGGCGTTGGCGGCCTTGAGCAGGTGTTCGGCTTCCTGGATGTCCGGGCGGCGCTGGAGGATGTCCGACGGCAGGCCAGCCGGCACTTCCGCCAGCTGGTCGGCATCGAGCTCCAGCGGCTTGGGCAGGTTGGCCGGGATGCCGGTACCCACCAGCACGGCCAGGCTGTTGAGGTCCTGGGCGACAAGGCGCTGATACTGCGAATACTTGACCCGTGCCCCTTCCACGGCGGTGCGCGCCTGGCTGAGGTCGAGCGCCGAAGCCACACCGACTTCGTTGCTGCGGCGGGTCAGGTTGTAGCTTTCCTCGTAGGTCTTGAGCGTCTCTTCGGTCAGCTTGAACAGTGCCTGGTCGGCCTGCCAGGTGTAGTAGGCGTTGGCCACGCTAGCCACCAGGGCGATCTGCGTGGAGCGACGCGCCTGCTCACTGGACAGGTAGGTTTCCAGGGCCTGCTCGGTCAGGCTGCGTACGCGGCCGAACAGGTCCAGCTCGTAGGCGCTGACGCCCAGCGTGGCCGAGTACTGGCTGGTGATGTTGGCTTCGCCGGTGGTCGACAGGTCAGCCGGGACGCGCTGGCGGCTGCCGCTGCCAGTGGCCGAAACCGCCGGGAACAGGTCGGCGCGCTGGATGCGGTACTGCGCGCGGTAAGCGTCAAGGTTCAGTGCCGCCACGCGCAGGTCACGGTTGTTCACCAGCGAAGTCTGGATCAGCTGCTGCAGTGCCGGGTCGTGGAAGAACTGGCGCCAGCCCTGTTCGGCGGCGGCCACGTCGGCCGACTCGGTCGGCGAGTACGCAGGGCCTTGCGGCCACTGCGCTGCCACCGGTGCTTCCGGCGTCTGGTAATCAGGGATCAGCGAGCAGCCGCCGAGAATGAAAGCGGTTACCGCCAGGGACAACAAAGACTTGGTCATTGCCCAGCCTCATAACGTGGAGTTTCAGGGGTGGCGTCCTGTTCCGGCTTTTTGCTGCCGAACAGCGACGACACTGCGACGAAGAACAGCGGTACCCAGAAGATGGCCAGCACGGTCGCACTGATCATGCCGCCGATTACCCCGGTACCGATGGCATGCTGGCTGCCCGCGCCAGCGCCGCTGGAAATGGTCAACGGTACCACGCCGAGGATGAATGCCAGCGAGGTCATGATGATCGGGCGCAGACGCATGCGGCATGCCTCGATCGCTGCGTCATACAGGCTCTTGCCTTGTTCGTGCAGTTCCTTGGCGAATTCCACGATCAGGATCGCGTTCTTCGCCGCCAGGCCGATGGTGGTCAACAGGCCTACCAGGAAGTACACGTCATTGGACAGGCCGCGCAGGCTGGTGGCGATCAGCGCACCGATGATGCCCAGTGGAACGACCAGCACGACGGCGATCGGGATCGACCAGCTTTCATACAGTGCTGCCAGGCACAGGAACACGAACAGGACCGAGAGGGCGAACAGTGCCGGCATCTGCGAGCCGGAGAGCTTTTCCTCGTAGGACATGCCGGTCCAGGAGTAGCCGATGCCGTCCGGCAGTTCGCCAGCGATCCGCTCCACCTCAGCCATGGCTTCACCGGTACTGTAGCCTGGTGCCGGTGCACCGAGAATTTCCATTGCCTCAACGCCGTTGTAGCGCGACAGCTTGGGCGAACCGTAGGTCCATTCACCTGTGGCGAAGGAGGAGAACGGCACCATCTCGCCTGCACCGTTGCGCACGTACCACTTCTGCAGGTCTTCCGGGCTCATCCGGGCGTTCGGTTCGCCCTGGATGTACACCTTCTTGACCCGGCCGCGGTCGATGAAGTCGTTGACGTAGCTGGCACCCAAGGCAATCGACAGGGTGTTGTTGATGTCGGAGATGGTCACGCCCAGGGCGCTGGCACGTTCGTCATCAATGGTCAGCTGGTACTGCGGCTCATCGTTCAGGCCGTTCGGACGCACGGCGCTGAGCACCTTGCTCTGGGCAGCCTTGGCCAGGAACTGGTTGCGCGCTTCCATGAGTTTCGCATGGCCGACGCCACCACGATCCTGCAGGAATACGTCGAAGCCGGTGGCGTTACCCAACTCCAGTACCGCAGGCGGAGCAAAGGCGAACACCATCGCATCACGGAAGCTGAAGAAGTGCTGCTGGGCACGCTCGGCCAGGCCGAACACGCTGTTCTCCTTGGAGCGTTCGTCCCACGGCTTGAGCATGATGAACGCCATGCCCGAGCTTTGCCCGCGACCGGCGAAGTTGAAGCCGTTGACGGTGAACACCGACGACACGGTATCGGCTTCGTCCTCGAGCAGGTACTCACGCATCTGGTCAATCACCACCTGGGTGCGCTCGGCACTGGAACCGGCCGGTGTCTGCACCTGGGCGAACAGTACGCCCTGGTCTTCCTCGGGCAGGAACGCGGTAGGGATGCGGGCGAACAGCCAGATCATGCCGACGACGATCAAGGCGTAGCCCAGCAGGAACGGCACCTTGTTGCGCAGGATGGTACCCACGCTGCGCTCGTAGCCGTTCACGCTGCGGTCGAAGTTGCGGTTGAACCAGCCGAAGAAGCCACCTTTGGCCACATGGTGCTCGCCCTTTTTGAGCGGCTTGAGCATGGTGGCGCACAGCGCCGGGGTGAAGATCAGTGCCACCAGCACCGACAGGCCCATGGCCGAGACGATGGTGATGGAGAATTGCCGGTAGATCACACCCGTGGAGCCGCCGAAGAAGGCCATCGGCAGCAGCACTGCCGACAGCACCAGGGCGATACCCACCAGCGCGCCCTGGATCTGCTCCATCGACCGCTTGGTCGCCTCTTTGGGCGGCAAGCCTTCCTCGGACATGACCCGTTCGACGTTCTCCACCACGACGATGGCGTCGTCCACCAGCAAGCCGATGGCCAGGACCATGGCGAACATGGTCAGGGTGTTGATGCTGAAGCCCGCGGCGGCAAGGATGCCGAAGGTGCCCAGCAATACCACCGGTACGGTCATGGTGGTAATGATGGTGGCGCGGAAGTTCTGCAGGAACAGGTACATCACCAGGAATACCAGGACCACGGCTTCGATCAGGGTGTGTATGACCCCGCTGATCGATTCGGTGACCACCGGCGTGGTGTCATACGGGAACACCGCCTTGACCCCTGGCGGGAAGAACGGCTCCAGGTCGCTGATGGTCTTGCGCAGGGCCGTGGCGGTATCCAGGGCGTTGGCGCCGGTCGCCAGCTTGACCGCAAGGCCCGAGGCCGGCTTGCCGTTGAACTGGGCGCTGATGGCGTAGTTTTCGCCGCCCAGGCCGACCTGGGCAACATCGCGCAAGCGAACCTGCGAGCCATCGCTGTTGACCTTGAGCAGGATATTTTCGAACTGCTCGGCGGTCTGCAGGCGAGTCTTGCCGATGATGGTGGCGTTCAGCTGGGTGCCGGGTATGGCAGGCAGGCCGCCGAGCTGGCCGGACGACACCTGCACGTTCTGCGCGGCGACCGCGGTCTTGACGTCGACCGGAGTCAGCTGGAACTTGTTCAGCTTGGCCGGATCGAGCCAGATACGCATGGCGTACTGTGCACCGAACACCTGGAAGTCACCGACACCTGCCGTGCGCGAAATCGAGTCCTGCATGTTGGAAACGATGTAGTTGGCAAGGTCATCCTTGGTCATGCTGCCGTCTTCGGACACCAGGCCGATCACCATCAGGAAGTTCTTCACTGCCTTGGTGACGCGGATACCTTGCTGCTGCACTTCCTGCGGCAGCAGTGGGGTGGCCAGGTTCAGCTTGTTCTGTACCTGAACCTGCGCGGTATCGGGGTTGGTGCCCTGCTCGAAGGTGGCGGTGATGGTCATGCTGCCGTCGGAGTTGCTCTCCGAGGACACATAACGCAGGTTGTCGATACCGTTGAGCTGCTGCTCGATCACCTGCACCACGGTGTCCTGCACGGTTTGCGCCGAGGCGCCCGGGTAGGTCACGGAGATGGCGATGGCCGGCGGCGCGATGCTTGGGTACTGGTTGATCGGCAGCTTCAGGATCGACAAAGCGCCGACCAGCATGATCACCAAGGCGATCACCCAGGCGAAGATCGGGCGATCGATAAAGAACTTCGACATGGTTTACTCCGCTTTGGCGTCTGCTTTGGCCGCGCTGGCCTGATCAGGGCTGCCCGGTTTCTTGACGTTGGTGGCATCGCTGACCTTGACCTCGACACCCGGGCGCACGTACTGCAGGCCCTCGGTGATCAGGCGGTCGCCCGGGTTCAGGCCTTCTTCGATCAGCCAGTCGCTGCCCAGGGTGCGGCTGGCCTTGAGCTGGCGCAGTTCGACCTTGTTCTCCTGGTTGACTACCAGCGCGGTCGGTGCACCCTTCAGGTCACGGGTCACGCCTTGCTGCGGGGCCAGGATGGCATTGCTGTTGACCCCGGCCTTGAGCCGCGCGTGCACGAACATGCCGGGCAGCAGGGTGTGATCAGGGTTGGGGAAGATGGCGCGCAAGGTCACCGAACCTGTGGTCTCGTCGACCGCCACTTCGGAGAACTCCAGGCGACCTTCCTGCTTGAACAGGCTGCCGTCTTCCAGCACCAGCTGGACGGACGCGGCGTTGTCGCCGGACTTCTGCAACTGGCCGCTTTCCAGGTCACGGCGCAGCTTGAGCAGCTCGGCGGTGGACTGGGTGACATCGACGTAGATCGGGTCGAGTTGCTGGATGGTGGCCATGGCATTGGTCTGGCCATTGCTCACCAGCGCACCTTCAGTGAACGACGAGCGACCGATACGACCGCTGATCGGCGCCAGTACCTTGGTATAGCGCAGATCGATCTGGGCACTTTTGAGCGCTGCCTCGGCCTGCAATCGTTTGGCATTGGCGTCGTCGTATTCCTGCTTGGACACCGCCTGTTCGTCTATCAGCTGCTTGTAGCGCTCGGCCAGCGAGCGGGTAGCCTGGAGGTTGGCCTGGGCGTTGGCCAGGGTGGCCTCGTATACGGCAGGGTCGATCTGGTACAGCTGCTGACCGGCCTTGACGTCGCTGCCTTCCTTGAACAGGCGCTTGAGAATGATGCCATTGACCTGAGGGCGCACTTCGGCAATGCGATAGGCGCTGGTGCGCCCCGGCAGCTCGGTGGTCAAGGTGAAGGCCTGGGGCTGGATTGTCACGACGCCGACCAGAGGAGCCTGTGCTGCGGGCGCGGCTTCTTCTTTGTTACAGCCACTTAGCAGAGTTGCCAGGGCGACGGCGGAAACCAGAGCGGTAACGGCTGGCTTGAATTGCATGAGGATCCTCGGGTCGCTAGAGCAGGGAGACGCTCAAGAGTAATGGAAGAGTCTTGTCAGAAAAAATGCTATCAGGTGGATAAATAGCTTACTAACGAATATACTTACATTCATGGTTGTTTGTAAATACCGTTGGGTAGTACTTGGCTACTATCCGGCCCCTTGATTAGCCCATCCGGAGGCACCCTTCAGAGGTGACCCCGGCGGATTCCCCGCAAGCAACGTGCCTGCGGGCCCAGATGAGGTTGTACTGCCATGGTCCGTCGAACCAAAGAAGAAGCCCAGGAAACCCGAACCCAGATCATCGAGGCGGCGGAAAAGGCTTTCTACAAGCGTGGGGTTGCGCGAACCACCCTGGCTGACATCGCCGAACTGGCGGGCGTGACCCGCGGTGCTATCTACTGGCATTTCAACAATAAGGCGGAGTTGGTGCAGGCGCTGCTCGACAGCCTGCACGAAACCCATGACCACTTGGCGCGTGCCAGTGAAAGCGAGGACGAACTGGACCCACTCGGCTGCATGCGCAAGCTGCTGCTGCAAGTGTTCAACGGGCTGGTGCTCGACGCCCGGACCCGGCGTATCAATGAGATCTTGCATCACAAGTGCGAGTTCACCGATGACATGTGTGAAATTCGCCAGCAGCGCCAAAGTGCGGTGCTGGATTGCCATGAGGGCATTACCCTGGCGTTGGCCAATGCCGTGCGCCGTGAGCAGTTGCCGGCCGGGCTGGATGTAGAACGGGCAGCCGTGGCCCTGTTTGCCTATGTCGATGGCCTGATCGGGCGCTGGTTGCTACTGCCAGACAGCGTCGATCTGCTGCGCGATGCCGAAAAATGGGTGGACACCGGGCTGGATATGCTGCGCTGGAGCCCTGCCTTGCGCAATTGACACTTTGTTAAGGATTGTGAGGGAGTGTTTTCCCTGAGCATTAAGGGATGATTAAAACCTAAGGTGCTCCCTTAGCGCCCACGCAACTGCCGGTCCGGCAATGCCACTGCCGCCACCAGCCCCAGCAGCGCCACCGTGGCGCTGCCCAGCAACAGGTGCCTGAAGGTTTCCAGCAATCGTGCCTGGGTTGCAGGATCCGCTTCCCCAGCCTGCAGGCTCCCCAGCAACGGATTACCCGCCAATTCGAACCCACCCTGATGCAGCAGTGCCAGCAGTACGCTGGACATGCAGGCCACGCCCATGGCGCCGCCAAGTGAGCGGAACAGATTGGTCGTGCTGGTGGCCACGCCGATGTCCTTGCTATCCACAGCGCTCTGGGTGCCTACCAGCGATGTCGGGAACTGCAGCCCACAGGCGATGCCTGTGAACAACATGAAAAGCGCACTGAGAACGCCCGACTGCGGTGGGGTGATGGCCATGGCGAAGATCGCCACCGGCATCAGCAACGCACCGGCGAGGATCTGCGGCTTGTAGCGGCCAGTGAAGCTGGTCATGCGCCCGCCGGTGAATGCACCGATGGGCAGGCCGATGGCCAAGGGCAGCAGGTGCAGCGCGGCGCTGTCGGCCCCGGCCCCGGTGATGCCCTGGTAGCGCAGGGGCATCAGCATGGTCAGAGAGATCGATTGGAAACTGGCGAAGAAAATCACCGCCCAGCACAGCACGGCCACCCGGTTGCCGAACAGCTCCAGTGGCAGCAACGGTTCCTGGCAACGACGTTCATGCCCGATGAACAAGGCTGTGCCAAGCCCGGCACAGGCGAACAGGGCCATCACGGCAGGCGCAGTCCAGGCGTGGCCCTGGCCGACCAGGGTAATGCCCAGCAGCAGGCTGCCCAGGCCAAGGATCAACAACACCGCCCCCACATAGTCCACCTGGGCCTGGCGGCGTTGCACGGGCATGCCCTCCAGGGCGCGGTGGATGGCCCACAGGGCGGCCAGGCCCAAGGGCAGGTTGATCCAGAACACCCAGCGCCACGACAGGTATTCGGTCAGCCAGCCACCCAGTACCGGCCCGGCCACGCTGGCTGCGGCATACATGCTGCTAAAATAGCCCTGGTAGCGGCCACGCTCCCGGGGTGGTACGAAGTCGCCAATGATCGCCTGGCTCACCGAAACCATGCCGCCCGCACCGATACCCTGCAGCACCCGCGCCAGCACCAGCTGCTGCATGTCCTGGGCCAGGGCGCAGGCGATGGAGGCCAGGGTGAACAGGCTGATGCCGGTAAGGATCATGCGGCGGCGCCCATACAGGTCCCCCAGCTTGCCGTAGATCGGCACTGCCACGGTCATCGCCACCATGTAGCCCGATATCACCCAGGCCAGCAGCCCGACGTCATTGAACCGGGCGGAGATGGCAGGCAGTGAAACGGCGACGATGGTCTGGTCGAGGGCGCCAAGGAAGATGGCCAGCATCAACGCGGTGAGGACGCTGCGCAGGGCGGTCGGGGGCAGTGCGGCGGTCACGGAGGGGCACCTTGTTTGAAAGACAGCAGTGGCTTTGCTGGCCCACGAGGGGGCTGGCACCAAGACCGCAATTGTAACCTGACTTAGGTAGCTACCTATGTACTATCAGCATCGCCCATGCAAGATCGGCATTGGCGCATTCATCCAGTGCTGCATGGCTGCGTGATATCGTGCATGGACCGCAGAGCCTTGAATCCGCGGGTCGCACCAGCTTGGTGCGGCATGATGTCGCAGGATTCCAGTGCCGCTGTATCCCACACCTTTTATTCCTCTGCCTGCATGTCGAGCATGAGCGCCCCGATGGCGACGGTTGGAACAGGTCAGGTAGACCCGATTCAGGGGTCGGTAGCAACCGTTCAATTTCACGTATAAGCGGAGTGATCATGCCCAAGGCTTCCCATCAAGATCTGCGTTTTGCCTTCCGCGAGCTGCTCGCTTCAGGTTCCTGCTATCACACGGCCTCCGTGTTCGACCCGATGTCGGCGCGTATTGCCGCTGACCTGGGCTTCGAAGTCGGCATTCTCGGCGGGTCGGTCGCCTCGCTGCAGGTGCTGGCCGCACCAGACTTCGCCCTTATCACACTGAGTGAGTTCGTCGAGCAGGCTACCCGCATCGGCCGTGTGGCCCAGCTGCCGGTGCTCGCCGATGCCGACCACGGTTATGGCAATGCGCTGAACGTCATGCGCACGGTCATCGAACTGGAACGCGCCGGTGTGGCTGCGCTCACTATCGAAGACACGCTGCTGCCGGCCCAGTTCGGGCGCAAGTCCACCGACCTGATCCCGGTCGAAGAGGGCGTTGGCAAGATCCGTGCGGCGCTGGAGGCCCGGGTCGACTCGTCGCTCTCGATCATCGCCCGCACTAACGCCGGCGTGCTCAGCACCGAAGAAATCATCGTGCGCACCCAGAGCTACCAGAAGGCCGGTGCCGATGCTATCTGCATGGTGGGTGTCAAAGACTTCGAGCAACTGGAGCAGATCGCCGAGCACCTCAGCGTGCCGCTGATGCTGGTGACCTATGCCAACCCGAACCTGCGCGACGATGAGCGCCTGGCACGCCTTGGCGTACGGATCGTGGTCGATGGCCATGCCGCCTACTTTGCCGCGATCAAGGCCACTTATGACTGCCTGCGCCTGCAGCGCGGCCAGCAGAACAAGTCGGAAAACCTCACGGCCACCGAGCTGTCGCACACCTACACCCAGCCTGAGGACTACATCCGCTGGGCCAAGGAATACATGAGCGTCGACGAGTGACCGGCATTGCGCCGTTCGGCTCAGCGGACGGCGCTCAAGGTGGCGGTGTGCGGCACGCAGTGCGCCTGCTCGCAACTGGCTGCCGCGTTGGGCTGGCTGCGTAGCAGCTCGGCGCGCCAGCAGGCGGAGCCGTAAAGGCCGACGGCTGCAGTCATTGCCATGACAAGGGCGACTCTTCTTGATTTGATGCCCATGGTGCTCACCTCCTGTTGCAAAAACAGGTGATACCTCAAGCATAGGTCAATCACAGGTGGACGCTTGACGCAACAGCCCGGTTGCGCGGCAGTTCACAACAAATCTTTATCCCACTCCGGTTCGTCCCTGAAGCGCTGCGCCAGAAAATCCAGCATGCTGCGCAAGGTCGCCGGCATATGCTTGCGTGATGTGTACACCGCATTCAGGTTCAGCTCCTGCGGGCGTGCATCAGGCAGCAGGCGCACCAGTTCGCCTGTACGCAGGGCCGCGGCAGCCTGGTAAGTCGGCAGCATGGCGACCCCCGCACCGGCCAGTGCCGCCTTCTGCAGGGTCATGGCCTCGTTGGCACTGATATTACCTTCGACCGGGACAGTGATCGGCTGGCCGCCCACTTCGAAATGCCAGACGCTGTGGCCGAAGTAGGCATGAGTAAGGCAATTGTGCTGGCTCAGCTCCTCAACCCGTTGCGGGGTGCCATGCTCATGCAAGTAGGCGGGTGCCGCGCAGACGACTGAGCGGCATACAGTGAGGCGCCGGGCGATGAGGTTCGGGTCCAGGTCGTTGCTGGTGCGGATGGCCAGGTCGATGCGCTCGTCCACCAGGTTGACCGTGCGATCAAGCATCTGCAGCTCGACTTTCACCCCAGGGTAGCGGCGCACATACGCGGCTACCGCATCCACCAGTTGTGCCTGGCCGAATGAGGTACTGACGCTGATGCGCAGGGCGCCACGGGGCGCATCCGCCGGTTGCTGCACGGCGGCCTGCAGGTCGCCGGCCAGTTCCAGCAGATGCCGGCAGCGGGGCAGGGTCTCCAGGCCAGCGGCGGTCAGGCTCAATTTGCGCGTGGTGCGCTGCATCAAGCGCGCGCCAACCCAGTCCTCCAGCTCGGCGAGGTAGCGCGAGACCACCGGGCGGGACAGCTGCAGTTGATCGGCCGCCGCCGACTGGCTGCCCAGGTCGACGACGGTGACAAAAACGCGCATCGCGTTCAAACGGTCCATGATTTGCCCGATTTCAGAAACAAACTATGTTCGAGCATCGCATTTTTTGTCATGGATCGGGCAACTAAGCTGTTGATCATTCTTCTCGCGGACGGTCACAGAGCATGTCGATATACACTCCCTTGCGCAGCCTGGTGCTGGCATGTGTCGCCCTGGCTGGCCAGGCCCAGGCTGCCGAGCCGTTGCAACTGGACATTTACAACCCAGGCCATGAGGCCATCTTCCCGGTCAGCTCGGTAATCGTCAGTGGCGAAAAGGACGCCATCCTGGTCGACGCCCAGTTCGGCAAGGCCCAGGCCGAACAGCTGGTGCAACGCCTGCGTGCTGGCGGCAAACACCTGACGACCATCTACATCAGCCATGGCGACCCGGACTACTACTTCGGCCTCGACACCCTGACCCAGGCCTTCCCTGAGGCCAGCGTGGTTGCGTCGGCCGCCACCGTTGCCCATATCCGCCAGACCATGGATGCCAAGCTGGCTTACTGGGGCCCGCAGATGGGCTCCGACAAACCGGCGCGGCTGGTGGTGCCACAGGTGCTCGATGGCAATCGCCTGATGCTGGAGGGGCAGCCGCTCGAAGTCATGGGGCTGGATGGCCCGCAACCTGAGCGCAGTTTTGTCTGGATTCCGTCGATCAAGGCGGTGGTGGGTGGGGTGGTGGTCTCCGAAAACATCCATGTGTGGATGGCCGATACCCAGTCAGCCAAGTCGCATGCGGATTGGCTTGGCACGCTCAAGCATATCGAGCAGCTGGCACCGCGTACTGTCGTGGCCGGCCACTACTTGGGGCAGAGCGATCATTCGCTCGATGCCGTGCATTTCACGGCGAGCTACATCCAGGCGTTCGATGTTGAAGCGGCCAAGGCCAAAGACGCCGATGGGCTGATCGGCGCAATGAAGAAGCGTTACCCGGGCCTGGCCGACGAGAGCTCGCTGGAGCTCGGTGCCAAGGTCGCCAAGGGCGAGATTAAGTGGTAATTCCATTCAACTGAAGGAGTGTTCCTCATGAGCAAGATCGCAATCATCGGTGCTACTGGCCGCGCTGGCAGCCAACTGCTGGAAGAGGCGTTGCGCCGCGGGCACAGTGTGCTCGCCATTGCCCGCGACCCTTCGACACTGCAGGGGCGCGCGGGCGTGACCGTGCAGGCGCTCGACGTCAAGGACAGCGCGGCGCTTCAGAAGGCGCTGGCGGGTGTGGATGCGGTGCTGAGCGCTGCGCATTTTTCGACCATTGAGCCGCATGCGATCATCGAGCCGGTCAAGCGTGCGGGCGTCAAACGCCTGTTGGTGGTCGGGGGCGCCGGCAGCCTGCTGTTGCCTTCCGGGCATCGGGTCATCGACAGCCCGGACTTTCCCGAGGCTTACAAGGCCGAGGCCAGCGCCGGTGTACGCTTTCTTGAGGTGCTGCGCCAGGAACAGAACCTGGACTGGACCTTCCTGTCGCCGTCGGCTGAGTTCGTCGAAGGGGAGCGGACAGGGCATTACACCTTGGGCAAGGACCACCTGCTGATCGGCGCCGATGGCAAGAGCTGGATTACCTTTGCCGACTACGCCATTGCCATGCTCGATGAACTGGAGAAACCGGCGCATTCGCGGCAGCGGTTTACCGTCGGTTACTGAGCCTCGGCACGGCCCTCCAGCCAGTCCATCAGCTCGGCCAGCCCTGCTGGCAAGCTTTTGGACTGGCAGGCCAGGTAATAGGCTTTGCCGGTGGTCACCTTCAACCCGAAGGGCATGCACAAACGCCCGCCGCGCAGGTCATCGCCAATCAATGCCCAATCGCCAATGGCAATTCCAGTGCCCTGGGATGCCATGGCCATGGCCATGTCCAGCGTCTCGAAGTGCTGCTTCGGCCCGTGCAGGTCGAGTGACGCACCGGCCGCTTGCAGCCACAGGCGCCAGTCATGCTCATCCCGCGATGGGTGCAGCAGCATATGGCGCGCCAGGTCCTCGACCTGCTTCAGTGGTAAAGGCCCAGCCAGTAACGATGGCGCGCAGACGGGCGTGAGTTGCTCATCGAACAGCTTGCGCACCCGCAGCCCATGATTGGGCAAGCTGCCATAGACCACCGCCGCATCGAACCCTTCGCGCCGAAAATCCACGCCATGTTGCACCGTGGTGGTCAGCTCTACCGGCACATCCGGGCGCAGTGCCTGCCATTCCATCAGGCGCGGCAACAGCCAGCGCATCACGCAGGTCGGCGCCTTGAGCTGCAAGGTCGTGCTGCGCCCGCCCACCTCGCGCACACCCTGTTCGATCAAGGCGAACACCTGTTGCACGCGCGGCAGCCAGTCCTGGCCTTCACGCGTCAGGCTCAGGCCGCGGGCCTGGCGTTGGAACAGGGCATACCCCAGGTGCTCTTCGAGCCCGGCGATCTGCCGGCTGACGGCGCCCTGGGTGATATGCAACTGCTGTGCGGCACGGGTGAAGTTGCAGTGCTGAGCGGTGATCAGGAAGGTGTGCAGAGCGGAAAGCGGTGGAAGGCGTTTCATCGCGCAAGCCATGATTACAGGACATGGCTAGTATGTGTTTTTTTGCCTTGTGGCGATAGCTGTGCGTTGGGTCCAATGAGCGCAGATTCCAACAAGATCCAAGGTGAAACGCGATGGCTACCTGCGGCGAAGTACTGGTCAAACTCCTCGAAGGCTATGGCGTAGACCATGTCTTCGGCATCCCCGGCGTACATACCGTGGAGCTCTACCGAGGGCTGGCGGGCTCGTCCATCCGCCATATCACACCGCGTCATGAGCAAGGTGCCGGGTTCATGGCTGACGGCTATGCGCGTACGCGTGGCAAGCCGGGTGTATGTTTCATCATCACCGGCCCAGGGATGACCAACATCACCACCGCGATGGGCCAGGCCTACGCCGATTCGATCCCGATGCTGGTGATTTCCAGCGTGCAGTCGCGCAGCCAGCTGGGTGGTGGCCGTGGCAAGCTGCACGAGCTGCCCAACCAGAGCGCCCTGGTGGCTGGGGTGGCTGCCTTCTCGCAAACCTTGATGAGCGCTGATGACTTGCCACAGGTACTGGCGCGCGCGTTTGCCGTGTTCGATGGCGCCCGGCCGCGCCCGGTACATATCGAGATTCCGCTGGACGTGCTGGTCGAGCCTGCTGACCATCTGCTGCCGGGCCGCCCTGTACGCAGTAGCCGCGCGGGCGCCGCGCCGCAGGCTGTGGCACTGATGGCCGAACGCCTGGCCAAGGCGCGCAAGCCTTTGATCCTGGCAGGCGGCGGTGCTTTGGCTGCTGGCCCTGCGCTGGCGCGCATGGCCGAGTACCTGCAGGCCCCTGTGGCTCTGACCATCAATGCAAAGGGCCTGCTGCCCTCTGACCATCCGTTGCAGATCGGTTCGACCCAGTCGCTGGTCGCCACCCGCGCGCTGGTGGCTGAGGCTGATGTAGTGCTGGCGATTGGCACCGAACTGGCTGAAACCGACTACGACGTGACGTTCAAGGGCGGCTTTGAAATCCCCGGCGCACTGCTGCGCATCGACATCGATCCGGACCAGACCGTGCGCAATTACCTGCCGGAGCTGGCGCTGGTCGCCGATGCCGAGCTGGCAGCACAGGCATTGCTCGATGCCTTGCACGACCTGCCACAGCCTGCCCGCGATGGCGCGTGGGGGGCGGCACGCGCGCAGCGCCTGCGCACGTCACTGCACGCTACCTGGGACCAGCCAACCCTGAGCCAGACCCGCCTGCTGACCAGCATTCTGGAACGCTTGCCCAACGCCATCCTGGTGGGCGATTCGACTCAGCCTGTGTACACCGGCAACCTGACCCTGGATATGGATCAGCCACGCCGCTGGTTCAATGCCTCGACCGGTTACGGCACCTTGGGTTATGCACTGCCGGCGGCGATGGGGGCGTGGCTGGGCAGCGCCGAGCAACCGGCCACGCGTGCCCCGGCAGTGTGCCTGATCGGGGACGGAGGGCTGCAGTTCACCCTGCCGGAGCTGGCCAGTGCGGTGGAGGCGCAGGTGCCGTTGATCGTGCTGCTGTGGAATAACCAGGGCTATGAAGAGATCAAGAAATACATGGTCAATCGTGCCATCGAGCCGGTAGGGGTCGATATCCATACCCCGGATTTCATTGGCGTGGCACGTGCGTTGGGGGCTGAAGCGGAACAGGTTGGCGATGTGCAGCAGTTGCAGGCGGCCCTGGGGCGGGCAGTGGAGCGTAAGGGGCCGACGTTGATCCAGGTCGATCAGAACCAGTGGCAGGCGGTGGTAGAAGGCTGATTGTGCACTCTGTTACCCGGCACTGGCCCGCAAGCGCGCCACATCCCGGATCGGCGGCGCGCCATACAGCCGGCTGTACTCGCGGCTGAACTGTGATGGGCTTTCATAACCCACCCGATAACCCGCCACCGCTGCCTCGAGGCCATCGTTGAGCATCAGCCGGCGGGCCTCCTGCAGGCGCAACTGCTTCTGGTACTGCAAGGGGCTCATGGAGGTCACGGCTTTGAACCTGTGGTGCAAGGTTGACGTGCTGAGGTTGACCTCCCGAGCCAGGTCCTCGATGCGCAGCGGTTGCTGGTAATTCTGATTGAGCCAGGTGATGGCTTGGCACACCCGGTGCGTCTGGCTGTTGGCCAGGGCAATTTCATACAGGCGGTAACCCTGAGGGCCGCGCAACAGGCGATAGAGGATTTCCCGCCGGATCAGCGGCGCCAGCATGGCAATGTCACGCGGGGCGTCCAGCAGGCGAATCAGGCGCAGCAGTGCGTCGAGCAGTTGCGGATCTGTCCTTTCCACATAGAGGCCGCGACCTGAGGGCAGATTGGGCACCAGCATCGGCCCGCTTTCGGCAATCAACTGGCTGATCTCGGCCGGGTCAAGGTCCAGACGCAGGCCCAGGCTGGGGTTTTCCGGGCTGGCATCGAGCTTGGCACCGCTGAGCGGCAGGGTCACCGACACCACCATGTAATGCAGCGGGTCGTAGGCATACTGCTCGTCGCCCAGAAACAAGCTTTTGCTGCCTTGGGCGAGGACGCACAGGGCAGGCTGGGCCAGGGTTGGCACCGAGCGCACGTTCTCGGTGTAGCGCACCAGGTACAGATCATCGATGGCCGACGCGGGGCCGTGGGCTTCGCCGGCATGGCGCCCGATCAGCTCGGCCAGTTCCTGGCGCTGCACTTCCAGGGTCGGATCAATGGACGGGGCGGTGGTCATGATGGCTTTCCTCTGCTGACCGACGCAGCATAGGTTTGGGCAATGGCGGGCGCTAGTCCAAAGCTGCACGTCGATTGCCTGATCCTGCCGTGCGGCAGGATCAGGCAATCGACGTGCAGTAATGGCCTAACGCGCCGCGCGAGCGCGCCACTAACCTTGGCAGCCTGGTTTTCCCGTCCGTCTGCTCCAAGGAGATCGTGCAATGGCCCTTCTACAACCGGTCACCCATTTGGCTTTCATCCGTGCCAGCAGCGGTCGTTCGGCGGAGCTCGGCGCGCGCCTGCGGGACCTGCTTGAGCCTTCGCTGAGCGCGCCTGGCTGCCTGAGCTTTACCGTACAGCGTTCGCAGGCCGATGCCGATCTTTGGCTGCTCAGTGGGAGCTGGCGTGACCAACAGGCGATGACAGGTTATTTCGAGTCGCCGACCTTGCAGGTGTTTGGCGAACTGGTGCAGGCCCAGGTGGTCAGCAGCCTGGATCTGCATACCTTCGGTTGAATGCCATGCCGCGCGGGGTAGAATGCCGCCCCTCGATCAACGACGCGGATTGCAACATGGCACGTAAAGAATTCCCGCATTTCGAAGCGGTTTCGGCGATGGTCCCGGTGGAAGGCGGCGGCTACAACGCCGCTATCGCGGTCAAGGCGCTGGGCATGGGCGGTGCGCCGCGCTTTCACAAGGTGCTCGACGGTCAGGTGTTCAAGAGCGCCATGGCGGCCGATGAGGCCGCCTGCGCCCAACTCGAACGCCTCAAGGGCGTTGGTGAAGAAGGCGAGCTGGTCTGGTGATCAGGCCTGCGGCCTTCTCATCTTGAACAGGTTGCCCAGCTCGAAGTAGTCCGCCGGGCCACCGCCTCGCAAGATCGGCTCGGCGGCCGCGGTATCGTAGATACCGTCCTTGAGCAGGTGCTCAGCGATATGCACCGCCACCACCTCGCCGAGGATCAGCCAGCTCGGCACATGTTCCTGGTCGGCCCGCTTGAGCTGGACGATCTGGCTCACCTTGCATTCGAAAGCCACCGGGGTTTCGCCCACGCGGGGCACCTTCACCAGGCTTGACGGGGTTGCCGTCAACCCGCTCAAGTCGAACTCGTTCACCTCTGCCGGTACGGCTGCGCAGCTCTGGTTCATGGCTTCGGCCAGCGGGCGGGTGGCCAGGTTCCAGACGAACTCACCGGTCTGCTCGATATTGTTCAGGCTGTCTTTGCGCCCGACGCTGCAGAAACCGATGATCGGTGGGATGTAGTTGAAGGCGTTGAAGAAACTGTAGGGCGCGAGGTTCAAGCGGCCTTCGTGGTCCTGGGATGAGATCCAGCCGATCGGGCGTGGGCCGACGATGGCATTGAACGGGTCGTGGGGCAGGCCGTGGCCTTTGGCGGGTTCGTAGTAATACATCTGTCGGGCCTGTGGCCCTACCTCCAGAGGGGACGAGGCGCCTAGTGTGCCAAGCTTGTGCCCGCCTGGAAATGATCAAGCCCGACCGAGGCCGGGCTGGTTGCACGCATCAGGGATCAGCTGATGCGGTGAGCGTTGGTGCGGTCGAAGCCGTCTTCGGCGAAGCGCTGTGCGCCAGTGCGGTCGAAGCCGTCTTCGGCGAAGCGCTGTGCGCCAGTGCGATCGAAGCCGTCTTCGGCGAAGCGCTGTGCGCCAGTGCGATCGAAGCCGTCTTCGGCGAAGCGTTGTGCACCGGTACGGTCGAAACCGTCTTCAGCGTAAGTGGCCGCTTGGCTCTGGGCCGCTGCGAAGCTGTGGCCTTTGGTGCGCTCGAAGCCATCTTCGGCGAAGGCGCCAGTGGCGAAAACCGAGAGGGCCAGGGTGAGGATCAGTTTGTTTTTCATGGTCGTTGCTCCGTTGGGTTCAAGAGGTTGTTTGTTTCTATGGGTCCAATGCTACGCCGATTAATTTGATTAAAAAGCGCAAAAATTGGCGTTAAATAATCGAATTATTAGATCATTTTGGGCGCACCGATTGTCACTTCGCACTGGGTACGGCCCGGCAACGCCAGGGATGCGTTGCGCAGTGCAATTGGGCTCCAGCCTACGCAGGATGCAGCAGCGGTATTAATTCGGGGTTAAGGCGGGGATTTGGTGGGCTGTCGGGTGAGTGTCAAGGGCGCCAGAACACTCAAACCATGCAACCAGCGACATCACAAAAGCTTTGCGAGCAACCAAAAAAAGGGGCGCCCAGTTACTGGGGCGCCCCTTTTCAAACCGCAGGATCACTGTCAGTCAGTCGTAATCCGCGAATGCTGCTTGGTGTCCTTCATGGTCGCGTACACCAACAGCGAACAAGCGATGCACGCCGTGACGTACCAGTAGAAACCGCTCTCCATCCCGGCGCTCTTGAACCACAGGGCTACGTATTCTGCGGTGCCGCCGAAGATCGAGACGGTCAGGGCGTAAGGCAGGCCAACACCCAGGGCGCGGATCTCGGTCGGGAACAGTTCGGCTTTGACCACGGCATTGATCGAGGTGTAACCGCTGACGATGATCAACGCAGCCATGATCAGGAAGAACGCGCCCCACCAGGACTCAATGGTGTGCAGGGTGCTGAGGATCGGTACGGTGAACAGGGTGCCCAGTACGCCGAAGGCAATCAGGATCGGGCGACGGCCGATCTTGTCCGACAGGCCGCCGATGATCGGCTGCAGGCACATGAACAGGAACAGTGTGGCCGCCGAGATGGTGGTCGAGTCACTGATGCTCATGCCAACAGTGTTGACCAGGTATTTCTGCATGTAGGTGGTGTAGGTGTAGAAGGCCAAAGTACCGCCCATGGTCAGGCCGACCACGGTCATCAGTTCCTTGGGGTGGC
Source organism: Pseudomonas sp. TR47 (assembly GCF_044143025.1). Taxonomy (NCBI): domain Bacteria; kingdom Pseudomonadati; phylum Pseudomonadota; class Gammaproteobacteria; order Pseudomonadales; family Pseudomonadaceae; genus Pseudomonas; species Pseudomonas sp. TR47. The sequence goes on from NZ_JBHFCS010000027.1 coordinate 31,415, forward strand.
GCATCAGGGTGCGCATCAGGCTTTCCTTGGCCTTTTCCTTCTTGGTGAACGAGGCGGTTTCTTCCATGCCGCGGCGCAGGTACAGCGCGACCACCGCGCAGAGCGCGCCAATCACGAACGGTACGCGCCAGCCCCAGGCATACAGTTGCTCGGTGGTCAGCGTCTGCTGCAGAACGATCAGCACCGCCAGGGCGATGAGCTGACCGGAGATCAGGGTCACGTACTGGAAGCTGGAGAAGAAACCACGGCGCTCCTTGCTGGCCATTTCGCTGAGGTAGGTGGCCGAGGTGCCGTATTCACCCCCTACCGACAGGCCTTGCAGCAGGCGGGCGATGACCAGCAGGACCGGGGCGGCGACGCCGATGGTTTCGTAACCCGGGGTCAGGGCGATGACCAGAGAGCCGGCGCACATGAGCAGAACCGAGGCCATCAGCGCGGCCTTGCGCCCCTTGCGGTCGGCGTACAGGCCCATCAGCCAGCCACCGATCGGGCGCATGAGGAAGCCCACGGCGAAAATCGCGGCGGTGTTGAGCAGTTGTGCGGTGGAATCGCCGGCCGGGAAGAACGCCTTGGCGAAATACAGCGAGAATGCGGCGTAGACGTACCAGTCGTACCATTCGACCATGTTGCCGATGGAGCCGCTGAAAATCGACTTGAGGCGGCTGGCGGTGGTTCTTTCTGCGGCGGGCGCGACGGCTGCCCCGGTTGGCAGGGAGGTGGCGTTATCCATCAGGGATACCTTCTCGTTGTTTTTGTGGAGCGCGCCGAAGCGCAGCTTGCCAGCGAGATTGCAGAAGGTGTGCCAAACGGGTGCGTGGTGATTCATTTGAGGGCGCGTGGTGCCGTTCGAGGAGCTTCAGCTTGCATGGAAGCCGCGCTGCCGCTGGCCGGCCGCGGTTTGCTTCGGTATGCGCCTGCACGTGATGAACTGCAGGGCAGGCCTAGGAAAAAGAGTGGAAGTAAGCGGATTTTTGCTTATTGAGATTAACCAATAGGCGGATTTCCGCTCATTCCCGCACGACGAAATCCTCGCGTACCAGCCCATGGCGCTGCATTTTTTCGTTGAGGGTGCGCCTGGGCAGTTGCAAGTCTTGCATCACGCCCTTGATCTCACCCTTGTGCAAGCGCAACGCCACACGCAGGCATTGCGCCTCGAACGCCTCCATCTGCTCTACCAGGGATTGGCCTGCAGGCAAGCTGTCAAGGCTCGGCGAACCCAAGCCCAGCGCGTGGCGTTCGGCGGCATTGGCCAGTTCCCGCACGTTGCCCGGCCAGTCATGTGACAGCAGCTGCGCCAGTTGCGTACCCGACAACGGCGGGGCTGAGCGGCCGAGCTTCTGGGCTGCAGCGTGGGCGAAGTGTTCGAACAGCAGCGGGATGTCCTCGCGCCGCTCGCGCAACGGTGCCAGGCGCAGTTCGGCGACATTCAGGCGATAGGCCAGGTCTTCGCGAAAACGCCCGGCGCGTGCCTCTTCGAGCAGGTCGGGCTTGGTTGCGGCGATAATTCGCAGGTCGACGCTGATGCTCTGATTGGCCCCCAGCCTTTCCAGCTTCTGCTCCTGGATCACCCGCAGCAGCTTGGCCTGCTGGGCCAATGGCATGCTCTCGATTTCATCGAGAAACACCGTGCCGCCGTTGGCATATTCGAGCTTGCCGATGCGCTTGCCTTGGGCGCCGGTAAAGGCACCGCTTTCGTGGCCGAACAGTTCGGCTTCGAACAGCGACTCAGGGATGGCTGCACAGTTGAGCGCCACGAAGGGCTTGCCTGCACGCGGGCCGAAGTCGTGCAGGCAGCGCGCCACGCGCTCCTTGCCACTCCCGGTTTCGCCGCGAATCAGCACATTGACCGGCAGGCTGGCCAGGTCCAGCACCTGCCGACGCAATTGCTGCAGGCCTTGGGACATACCCAGAAGCGTGGATTCCAGGCGCGACTTGAGGTCTGCCTGCTCATGCAGGCGGCGGTTCTCCAGCACCAGCTGGCGCTTCTCCAGCGCGCGGCGCAGGCTCCCGAGCAGGTGCTGTGGCGTGAAGGGTTTTTCCAGGAAATCGTAGGCGCCGTTGCGCATGGCCTCGACCGCCATAGGCACATCGCCATGCCCGGTCAGAAGAATGACCGGCAGGTCCGGATCATCGGCCTGCAGGCGCTCGAGCAGCTGCAAGCCGCCCATGCCCGGCATGCGCACGTCACTGATGACAACCCCTGGAAAATGACAGGGCAACTGAGCCAGGCAGTCCTCGGCGCGGGCGAACAACTGCACGTTGAAACCGGACAGGTTCAACCATTGCTCGACGGCGCTGCGAATACTGGCTTCATCATCGACAACGATCACTGAATTCAACATGCAGGCTCCAGGTCGCGGGGCAGGGTAAGGCTCAGGCGCGCACCGCCTGGCAGGTTTTCGGCCTGCAACTGGCCGCCGGCTTCATGGATGATGCCATAGGAAATCGCCAGGCCCAGGCCAAGCCCTTCACCCACCGGTTTGGTGGTGAAGAAGGGGTCAAACACCCTGGCCAGGTCGGTCTCGGCAATCCCGCCGCCAGAGTCGAGCACGCTCAATCGCCATTGATCGTGCTCGGGTTCGATGCGGATTTCCAGGCGTTTGTAACGTTTGTCGGCCATGGCGTCGAGGGCGTTGCGCAGCAGGTTGATCAACACTTGCTCCAGGCGGATCGCATCACCGCGTACCCATGCCGGGCGCGCCAGGTAGAGGGCCACTTCGACCTCGTCGCTGCGGATGCGTGTGTCCAGCAGGTGCAGGGCCTGATCGACAACGGTCGCCAGGTCCAGCCGCTCGCGCAGGCCGACCGGGCTGTTACGGGCGAAGGTTTTCAGGTGGCTGGTGAGCGCGGCCATGCGCGTGAGCATCTGCTCCAGCGGCTCCAGGGCCTGGCGTGCCTCGTCGTAGCGGCCGTGATCGAGCAGCAGGCGCAGGGTTTCCAGTTGCATGCGCTGGGTCGTCAGCGGCTGGTTGATCTCGTGGGCCATGGCGGCTGACATCTGCCCCAGTGCGGCCAGTTTGGCCGACTGCACCAGGCCCTCCTGGGCGGTACGCAGCTCGCGGGTGCGCTCTTCGACCTGGCGCTTGAGCTCTTCACGGCTGCGCCGGCGCAAGCGGGCCAGGCGCAGGCGCTGGCTGACGAACAGTGCAGCGAACACCAGGCTCAGCCACGCGGCAGCTGCGCCCAGGGCTGCATTACGGCCATCAGCGGCCAGTTGTGGTTTGCGCAACAGGTGCAAGGTCCAGTCTTCACTTTCCAGCGGTAGGCTTTCCCACAGGTACTCGGCAGGCCCATCAGGCCCCTGCACGCGGCTGAGGGTGCTGTTGCTGGCGAAGCGGGTCAACACCTGATGCTGCAGCGGTACCAGCGGTTGCTTGTCGTACTGGCGGGTCTCGGCCAGCTCTGCCCGATCGGGCCCGCTGAGCGGTTGCAGCTCGCGGTAACGCCAGCCGTCCTGGTTGGCGATGAAGGTGATGCCGCGTGCATCGCTGACCAGCAGGATGTCGTTGCCTTGGCGCCACTCGCGTTCCAGCTCGGGAAACTCTAGTTTCACCACCATGGCCCCGAGAAAACGGCCTTGTTCGTCAGTGACTGCGCTGGACAGGAAATACCCCGGCACGCCACTGGTCACGCCAACGGCATAGAAGCGGCCGCTACCCTGGCTGCGGGTTTGCTTGAAATACGGACGAAAGCCGTAGTTGGAGCCTACGTAGGTGGTGGGCAAGCGCCAGTTGCTGGCCGCCACGGCCAGCCCGGTGCGATCGAGCAGCTCCAGGGTGGAGGAATTGGCAGCACCATTGATGCGTTCGAGCTTAAGGTTGAGCGCGTCCTGTACCGGCTCGCTGATCGGGCCGCGCAGAGCCTGAATCAGTTCCGGGTCCAACGCCAGCACGGCGGGCAGGGCGCGATAGCGTTCGATCAGGGTATGCAGCGAGGTGGCGTACAGCCCCAACTGCTGGCTGGCACGACGGGCGTCATCCTCCATGGCCTGACGCTTGGCCTGGTGCATGGCCCAGCCGGCACTGAGCGCGGTGCCAGCGAAGATCAGCAGGGTGATCAGCCCCAGACGCAGGGCGCGAAAGGAAAATGGCATGGGGCGGGTCCGGATGAAGGAGTTGTCAGTACCGTCCTATCGCCGTCAAACCGGCGACAGGACGGTAATGCTTGCAGACCGGTTACAGCAGTTCGAAGCTCTTCTGCTGCACGGCCTCTGAGTCCAGCCCGACCTGGACATTGAAAGCGCCAGGTTCAGCCACCCGCTGCAGCTGCCCATTGAAGAACTTCAGGTCTTCCTCGCTGATGCGGAAGGCCAAGGTCCGCGACTCACCGGCCTTGAGCATCACTTTCTGGAAGTTTTTAAGCTCCTTCACCGGGCGGCTCATGGATGCTGCTACGTCCTGCAGGTACAACTGGACCACGGTCTCGCCATCCACCTTGCCGGTGTTCTTCACCGTCACCTTCGCCTCCAGCGTGTCGCCGCGCTTGAGGTCCTTGTGCGACAGGTTCAGCCCCGACAGCTCGAAGGTGCTGTAGCTCAAGCCGTAACCGAACGGGTACAGCGGGCCGTTTGGCTCCTCGAAGTACTGTGAGGTGTAGTTGCCCGGCTTGCCTGGGGTGAACGGGCGGCCAATGCGCGTGTGGTTGTAGTACATCGGGATCTGCCCGACCGAACGCGGGAAGGTGATGGCCAGCTTGCCCGAAGGGTTGTAGTCACCGAACAGCACGTCGGCGATGGCATTGCCGCCCTCGGTGCCAGCGAACCAGGTTTCCAGGATGGCATCGGCCTGTTCGCGTTCCCAGGCGATCGACAGCGGCCGGCCGTTCATCAGCACCAGTACCAGCGGCTTGCCAGTGGCTTTCAGGGCCTTGATCAGCTCGCGCTGGCTGGCCGGGATCTCCAGGGTGGTGCGGCTGGACGACTCGTGAGACATGCCGCGGGACTCGCCGACCACCGCCACCACCACATCGGACTGCTTCGCTGCCTTGACCGCTTCATCGATCAGCACAGCGGCCGGGCGCGGATCGTCAACGATTTCCGGGGCATCGAAGTTGAGGAAGTTGAGGTAATCGACGATCGCCTTGTCGCCGGTAACGTTGGAGCCTTTGGCATAGACCAGCTTGGCCTTGCCCTCGACGGCGCGGCGCAGGCCTTCGCGCACGGTGACCGAGTGCATCGGTTTGCCGTCGGCAGCCCAGCTGCCCATCATGTCGATCGGCGCATCGGCCAGCGGGCCGACCAGGGCAATGGTGCCGGCTTTTTTCAGCGGCAGGGTCTGCTTGCGGTTTTCCAGCAGCACCAGGCTGCGGCGCGCCACGTCGCGCGCGGCGTCACGGTGCAGGCGGTCTTCGCCGTAGTAATCCTTCAGGTCGGTTTCGGCCTTGCCGATCCGCACGTACGGGTCCTTGAACAGGCCCATTTCATACTTGGCGCCCAGTACTTCGCGCACGGCCTGGTCCAGTTCGGCCTGGGTCACCTCGCCTGACTTGAGCAGCCCTGGCAGCTCTTCGCCATAGAGGGTGTCGTTCATGCTCATGTCGATGCCAGCCTTGATCGCCAGCTTGGCCGCTTCGCGACCATCGTGGGCGACGCCGTGGCGGATCAGTTCCTGGATGGCACCGTGGTCACTGATGGTCACGCCCTTGAAGCCCCACTCCTTGCGCAGCAGGTCGTTCATCAGCCAGGTATTGGAGGTGGCCGGCACGCCGTTGATCGAGTTCAGCGCCACCATCACCCCGCCGGCACCGGCGTCGAGCGCGGCGCGGTAGGGCGGCAGGTAGTCGTTGTACATCTTCGGCAGGCTCATATCGACCGTGTTGTAGTCGCGCCCGCCTTCCACCGCGCCATACAGGGCGAAGTGCTTGACGATGGCCATGATGCTGTCCGGGTTGGCCGGGCTGCTGCCCTGGAACGAGCGGACCATCGCCTGGCCGATCCTCGAGGTCAGGTAGGTGTCCTCACCGAAACCCTCGCTGGTGCGGCCCCAGCGAGGGTCGCGGGCGATGTCGACCATGGGTGCAAAGGTCATGTCCAGGGCGTCGGCGGCGGCTTCGATGGCCGAGGTGCGGCCGACCTTGGCGATGGCGTCCATATCCCAGGTGGCAGCCAGCCCCAGGCCGATCGGGAAAATGGTGCGCTCGCCGTGGATGGTGTCGTAGGCGAAGAACATCGGAATCTTCAGGCGGCTGCGCATGGCGGCGTCCTGCATGGGCCGGTTCTCGGGGGCAGTGCGCGAGTTGAAGGTACCGCCGATACGGCCTGCGGCGATTTCTTCGCGGATCTTGTCGCGTGGCATCTCCGGGCCGATGCTGATCAGGCGCAGCTGGCCGATCTTTTCAGCCTCGGTCATCTGGCTGATCAGATGCTCGATGAATGCCTGCTTGTCCTGCAGGGGCGGGGCGGTGGGGGCGGCAAGGGCCGCCTGGCTGGCAAGGCCCAAGGCCAGGCCCAGCAAAGACAGTTTCATCATGAATTCCGTTGTCGAGGCCTGTGCCGTATCCACGGTGATACGCGCGCGGCCGAAGTTTTCAGGCGGCTATTGTTGTACGATTCACCGGCATTAATTCCAGCGGCGGATTATGCCTGATTATGGCGCTCGCTGAGGATCACCCGAGTGCCGGGACAACAACTATAAAAACGATCAGAGACCGAAGGCATGACTTCCCTCGACGAATACGAGCAGCGCCAGATCGCTGAGGCCATCGCGCGCGTGGAACGGCGCACCGATGCCGAGCTGGTGACCGTGCTGGCCCGGCGTGCCGATGATTACGCCTACCTTCCACTGTTTTGGGCCGCCGTGCTGGCGCTGGTGGTGCCTGGCCTTTTGCAGCTGCTGCTGGGCTGGCCCGTTGGGCACGGGCTGCTGGTGGCCAACCTGCTGCTGTTCATCGGCCTTTGTGCGCTGCTACGTACCCCACGCCTGAACGCCTGGTTGGTCCCCCCTGCGCTGCGCCGCTGGCAGGCATCGCGCCTGGCCCGGCAACAGTTTCGCGAGCAGAAACTGCATTGCACGGCCAAGGGGGCTGGGGTGCTGATCTTCGTGGCCGAGGCGGAGCTGCATGTGGAGATCCTGGTCGATCAAGGTATCGATTGCCACCTCGATGCACACTCGCGTGCGGTGATTGGTGCCCGCTTCGCCGAACAGGTGCGCCAGGGCCGTACCTTGCAGGGGTTTGTCGAGTGCATCGAGGCCTGCGGTGAACGGCTGTGCGAGCACGTGCCACGCACCCACGCACGCAACGAGCTGCCGAACCGTCTGGTGATTCTAGAGTGAACCACGCCCATCGCGAAAACCTTCGCCTGAGCCAGGCATCAACGTAGAATGCGCGGCATTGCGCAACGCGCTCACCGCTATCCGAGGCACCTGTTTTCCATGTCCGCCAGTACTTCCGCTTCTATCGCGCCGGACGCGCGCGCCCAGTTTCTCGACCTGCTGAGCGCTGCCTTGCACGGCAATACCCTGGTCAAACTGGTGCTGGCGCGCCATGTCGGCGAGGACCAGACCCTGCAGCGGATCATCGCCAAGCCGGTGCAGGTAAAAGGGCAGCCCAACCTTTCGTTGGTCTACCGCCACCAGACCCGCGACATCACCCGCAACGTGCCGGTGGACCAGGCCCAGGAACTGATCGCCGAGCTTCTGCCGCAGAGCTTTCGCAACGCCCACCTGTTCGACGCCGACGGCGAAGTGCAACTGACCTTCAGCAAAAAGGGCAAGCCGATGCTCCAGCGCCACGGTGCCCAGGCGCCGCGCGAGGCTGCTGCCAGCACGGGCCACGACCGCGAGAAGAAGCGTTACCTGGAACTGTCGCGGCCCTTCCTGCGCGATCTGGGCGTGACCGACGCACAGGGTGCGCTGATCCCGTCCATGTCGCGCAAGTGGAAGCAGATCAACAAGTTCGTTGAAGTGTTCGATCACGCACTGGCCAATGCGCCGGTGCCGGCTGACCAGGTGCTGCGGGTGGCCGATTTCGGTTCAGGCAAGGGCTACCTGACCTTCGCCATGCACGACTACCTGAGCAACAGCCTGGGCCGCGCAGCCCAGGTGACTGGGGTGGAGCTGCGTCAGGACATGGTCGATTTGTGCAATGCAGCGGCTGCGCGTCTGGAGCACCCGGGCCTGGAGTTTCAATGCGGTGACGTGCGCAGCGTAGTACCCGAGGCCATCGAGGTGATGATCGCCCTGCATGCCTGCGACATTGCCACCGATTACGCGATCCACACCGGAATCCGTTGCAACGCTGCGATCATCATGTGCTCGCCGTGCTGTCACAAGCAGATTCGCCCGCAACTGCACAGCCCGGGCTTGCTGCAGCCGATGCTGCAATACGGCCTGCATCTGGGGCAGCAAGCCGAGATGCTCACCGACAGCTTGCGCGCGCTGTATCTGGAAGCCTGTGGTTACGAGACCAAGGTGTTCGAGTTCATCTCGCTTGAGCACACCAACAAGAACAAGATGATTCTTGCGGTGAAGCGCAAGCAGCCCGTAGCGGCGCAAGCGCTGCTGGAAAAGATTGCGCAACTGAAAGCGTTTTATGGGGTGCAGGAGCATTGCCTGGAGACGTTGTTGCGCAACGACGGGTTGATTCCCCCCATCTCAGCGTAAGTCGGCTGTGGCGCTCGTCCCCGAGCGCCTGTCAGTGTTCTGCATGCACTGGCATCTTTATCGCGTACTCCGCCAACCCCAACGGATGCGTACCCGCATCAAAGAAATGCAGCGCTGTCCCCGCCAGATCACCAAAGCGGTCCACAAAGTGCTGCTTCTGATTGACCACCGAAGCCTCGCTCAATGGCCGTATGGCAATCGAAAGATGGCGCGGCCGCGCCTGGCGAATCGCTTCGAGCAAGTGCTGGTCACTGCTGTCCAGGTGCTGCCCGAACAGGCATAGCCCCTGGTTTTCCTGGGCCAGCTGGCCCAGGCACCAGGCCAGGTAGTCCGAGTTGCGGATGGCGCGCAGTTTTTCGTCACTGCGGTCTTCGTTGACGAACAGTGGTACTTCACCCGGAATGTTCACGGCGAAGCCGTCCAGCAGCTCGGCGCTTTCGGCGCTGCGCTGACGGGTGGTACCGTCGGGCAGCTTGAGCAGGTGCAGGCCGCCGTGCAAATGCAGCACGCGCGTCCCTTCGCTGCGGGTGCGGCGTACGTCGAAGAAGCCTTGCTCATCGAACAGCGTGGCGAAGCCCTGGGGTGCGTGCTGCACTGCCCAAGGCAGGATCAGGTCGTAGTTGCTGGTATAGACACTGCGGTAGCCGCGCAAGGCTTGGTTGATCGATGCCAGGGTTGTCGCTGGCATCTTTGGCCATGGCAGGTGCACGGTACGCACGGCGTGGATCAGCGCTTCCTTGATCGAGTAGTAGCGGTTCAGCGGCGCGGTGGAGTTGATCGCCAGGGCGGCGTTGGCGCGCACAGTCTGGTTCAGCGTGCTCAGCACCGGCTCGAACAATTCAGTGCCCAGGGACTTGAACAAGGCCTGGTCGCTGATTGCCAGGCCTTTCTTGCGGCCGGCGCGCTGGGCCTCCTCGAACAGTGAGAAATAGCCGAATGATTTCCACAGCACGCGGCTGGCGCCGTTGCCCAGTAGCAAGGCATCGCAGGGGTGGCGTTGGGCGAGTTCCTGCCAGGTGGCGAGGTGGGCGTCTAGTGCGGGCATGATGGGTCCATTCGCTGGAGCGGGAAACGGGGGCGACTTTAGCATGTCATGCAATGTGTGCGAGGGTTGCGCTACAGCCACGACAAGGTTCGCAGAATGAAAGAGGACTTCACATGCGCAAGTGTTTGATCGGGATGCTGGCCTTGGCAGCACTGGGGCCGGCCTCAGTGGCCTTGGCAACGGACGGCACAGCCCTCGCCGCAGCCCACGGCATACCATACCCGGCCGTGATCGCTCACCGCGGCGCCTCTTACGACGCACCGGAATCCACCAGGCCTGCCTACCTGTTGGCCCGCGAGTTGGGCGCCGACTACCTGGAACTGGACCTGCAGCGCACGCGCGACGGCGTGCTGGTCGTGGTCCACGACGATGAGCTGTCACGTACCAGCGATGTCGCCGAGCGTTTCCCCGAGCGCAAACACAGCCCGGTCAGTGCCTTCAGCCTCGCCGAGCTCAGGTCACTGGACGCCGGCAGCTGGTTCAACAACGCCTACCCGGCACGTGCCAGGGCATCGTTCGCCAAACTGTCGATCCTTACCCTTGACGAAGTCATCGATATTGCCGAAGGCAACCCGCAGCGCCAGCCCGGTTTGTATATCGAGACCAAGGTTCCCAGCCAGTTTCCAGGCATTGAACGGCAGCTCGAAGAGCGCTTGGAGGCCCGTGGCTGGCTCGATCGGCCTGGGCGCGTGGTGCTGCAGACATTCGATCGCAACAGCCTGGCGTTGCTGCACGAGGCGATGCCGCAGGTACCGAAGATTCTGCTGCTGTGGGTGGGTACCAAGGCCATAGCACCGGCCTCGGGGCAAGATTTGGCGGATTCAGGCGAAAGCGACAAGGCCGCTTTTTATGCACGCCAGCAACCGAAGAGCCGGGCTGAGTTCCTGCGCTGGCTGGACTTCGCCAAGCAGGGCGGTGCGATCGGTACCGGGCCTTCTGCCAAGCGCAGCAAGCTGGGCGAACAGAGCTATGCCGATCTCATTCAGCCATGGATGAACCAGGCCAGCCATGAGCGCGGGCTGCTGGTGCACGTCTATACGCTCGATGACGCGCAGGACTTCGCCGCAAGCATGAAGGCAGGGGTGGATGGGATCTTTACCAACAGGGCGGGTGCGCTACTGCGCTTTTATGATCGCCCGGCTGAAAGTGAGCCAGGTTTGCTGAAAAGGCTGGGGTACTGAGCTGTTGAAGGCGGCAAGCAGATCGACTTGCGGATGATCTTCGCCTCAGGGGCAGCGATGACGCTGGTTGAACGCCATGCGGGAATGCGGTGTGGAGCGGGTAGAGGGAATCGAACCCTCGTCGGAAGCTTGGGAAGCTACTGTTCTACCATTAAACTATACCCGCGTCTGCGCCCGACTTTTTACCAGAACCTGCCTGGAATTAGAAGCCCTCGTTATAAACCGGTGAAAAAAAGCTGTCGGCGCCCGTAGCCTGCAGGCCATGGCTACAGGGCGCCGATGCACTCAGATGGCCCATGCATGCTGCTCTTGGCTGGCATTGTACGGGGTGCGTGCCCGGGCCTGGCGCACGGTCGGCTTGAGGAAGCCGAGCAACGCGCTGCGTGTGGCTTCGCAGGCCGTCTTGTTCTCCATGTCCAGGAAGTGCCCGGCATCACGGATCACCGTGAAGTGGCTCTTGCCGACATGGTTGCCGAACTGGCGAGCGTCTTCTGCGGTGGTGTACTCGTCACGGTCGCCGTTGATGAACAGCACCGGGATGTCGATGTTGCGCGCGCCTCGCAGTGCCCGTTCCAGGTCATGCTGCAGCACCTGGTTGATGTGGAAGTGCATCTGCGCATACTCGTGGCTGTCCAGGCTGCTGACGTGCCGGTAGTTGAAGCGCTTGAACAGCGATGGCAGGTGCTTGCCGATGGTGTCGTTGACCAGGTTGCCGACCTGGTAGCGATCGCAGGCAGCCAGGTACTGGCAACCACGGTTCAGGTAGTCGCGCATCGGTTCGTTGATCACCGGTGAGAACGAGCTGACCACCGCCTTTTTCACCATACGAGGCTGGTGCGCCAGCGCCAGCAGGGTGCAGGCACCGCCCCAGGAGAACGACATCACGTGGTCGGCCTGGAAGTGCTCGATCAGCTCAAGCAGGATATGCGCCTCGTCTTCCTTGCTGATCAGGCGTTCCTGGCGGTTATGTGCCTTGGACTTGCCGGAGTAGGGCTGGTCGTACAGCACGACGTTGAATTGTGGGTGCAGGTTACGCACCGTCTGGGCGAACGAAGCCGTGGTGGCCAGTGAGCCATTGATCAGGATGATCGTCTTCTCGGCTGCATCCGCGCGATGGAACTCCGTGTAAACCCGATACTGACCTTGGATATCAAGTACAGCGATTTCTGGCCTCATGTCATCGACTCCTGGCGCAAAAAGGGTGTTCGCGTCACCTAGGGTGCACGTTCTTTATGACAGGTAGGCATTTGCCTGAAGGAATTACCGGGGCCCTGTGTCGATCCTTGGCACACGTGTCGACGGTATTGTTTTTGGCGGGCAATTTGCCGTGCTCCAAGGCATCGAGGCCTTGGGTAGTCGGCAAAAAGGTGTCTGGCGCGCGGTGTGACTGGCGAGTCACGCACGGACCGACAAGTTAGGAGTCAAGCAGTGGGTTGAGGATCACGCAAGTGCCGGCTGGGTGAAATTGTGACTTTTGTCGCCGGGCGGTCGTATGACGTCCGGACAGTGCCTGAAGCGGCCTAGACCGAGGCGATTTCCGTAGCCGTGAGTGCCCGGAATTCACCCGGCGCCAAGCCTGGATCGAGCTGGATCGCGCCCATGGTTTCCCGGTGCAACCCTACAACCTTGTTGTCGAAGTAGCCGAACATGCGCTTGACCTGGTGATAACGCCCTTCAATGATGGCCAGCCTCGCCGTGCGCGGGCCAAGGATGTCCAGTTGCGCGGGGAGGGTGGTCAGGTCTTCGAAGGCGAAGTAGAAGCCTGTGCGAAACTTGTCGACGTAATGCGCGCCGATTTCATCTTCCGTTTCCACCAGGTAGTGCTTGGGCAGCTTGGTCGCCGGCTGGGTCAGGCGCCGCGACCATTGGCCGTCGTTGGTCAGAATCATCAGCCCGGTGGTGTTGTAGTCGAGCCGCCCGGCAATGTGCAGGTCCTCGCGCAACGGCGCAGGCAGCAAATCGAGTACGGTGCGGTGCTGTGGGTCGTGCGTGGCGCTGACGCAGCCGGCCGGTTTGTGCAGCATCAGGTAGCGCGCCGGGCGCCCCGCCTGGAGTAGTTGATCATCCACCTCGATACGGCTGAATTCGCGGACTTCAGCCCGTGGGTCGGCTACCGTTTTGCCATCCACCCGCACGCGGCGCTGTACCAGCAGCAGGCGTACTTGCTGGCGGTTATAGCTGGGCAGGTTGGCGAGGAAGCGGTCAAGGCGCATGGCATCGAGGACGTCGAGGGGAGGGGCGCGCAGTCTAGCGCTTTTCTGCCTCGACCTGGGCGGGCGCGTTCTCGGGCAGACCTGCCCCTGCGGCGCAGCGCGGGCAGAGGCAGGATTTGTCGCGCAGCTCGGTTGGCAGGGCCTTCAGAACTGCGGGGTCGATGTTCACGGCGTAGCACCAGCAGGCTGCTGGCGCAGTGCGTGGGTCGGCCAGGGTGCATTGGTTGAGGGCGCCGCAGGCAGGGCAGTGCTGGCTGTCATTCATACGCTAGTCCGGGGTGTTCAATGCAGGCACGGTTGCGGCCGGCCTGCTTGCATCGTCGAGGTGCTCATTCTAGTGATATGGCCGGAAAAAGACTGCAGGTTTATTGGGGTATCCAAGCTATTTCAAATTATTGCGCAAATGGCACTGCACGATGGCGACAATGTCTCAATCATTGTCGATGTTCGCTTTGGCTTCGACGCTCGGCAGCGCCGCTGTACGGGCACCCCAGCGGTCCAGGAGGCCGCCATGTCCTATCGAATTCTGTTGATCGCCCTGTTGGGCCTGATGACAACCGCCTGCGTGCCTTACCACGAGGGAGGCCGTTATTATCGTACGGATTACTACACCGCTGACCGGTATGCCTCGCCGGGTTATTACCGCCATGACCGCTATTACGTAGCCCCCCAACCGCGCTATTACTACCACCCGGCACCGCGTTACTACCGGCCTGCGCCCGTGCCGCAATACCGTCCGCACCCGCAGCCGGGGATGAAGCAGTGGCATGGCAACCCGCGTCACGACTACGGCAACCGCCAGCGTTATGACTACGGCCGTGATCGTGACCGGCATGATTACCGCAACGATAGCCGGCGGTATCAGAACGACCGTTGGCACTCCAATGGACGGGGTGATGGTGACCGCCGTCCCGGTGGTGGCCGCAGGGGTGATCGCAACTGGCGACGGTGAAGGTTGACGGGGGCGCGCGGAGCGGCCAAGGTCAGGCAAGATCGGCCAACGGGTGGCGCCCCTCCCATACCTTCACAAAATGGGCTTCGACCACGGCCGCCGGCACTTGCGCAACATCCGGCCAGTGCCAGCGTGGGTGGTTGTCCTTGTCCAGCAGGCGGGCGCGCACGCCTTCGCTGAATTCGGGGTGACGGCAGCAATTGAGGCTCATGCTGTATTCCATCTGGAATACCTGGGCCAATGACAGGTGCCGGGCCCGACGGATCTGTTCCCAGACCAGGTGCGCCGTGAGCGGGCAGCCCTCCTGCAGGCGTTGGCCTGCATCAGCCAACAATGGGTCGTTATGCTGCTTGAGCCCCTCCAGTGCACGCCACGCGGCCGCCGGGTCGGCAACATCGAGCAGCGCATCGATCACCTGGCGCCGGGGCAGCCATTGCGCCTCCGGCAGTTCGGCATAGGCGCGGTGCTGTTCGGCCTTGAGCAGGCTGTTCAGCTGCAGGTCGGTCTGCTCTTGCCAGTTCAGTTGCAACAATTCTTCGATAAGCCCTTCCTGTTGATGCTCGCCAAAGAATCGGTCCGCCAGGCCCAGGTCGATGGCGTCCCGGGCATTGATGGGGGCGCCGGTCAGCCCCAGAAACAGCCCGAGCTTGCCCGGCAGGCGCGCAAGAAACCAGCTGGCGCCCACGTCGGGGTAGAGGCCAATGCTGATTTCTGGCATTGCCAGGCGGCTGCTAGGCGTGACTATGCGTATCCCCGCCCCCTGCAACAGCCCCATGCCGCCCCCCAGCACATGGCCGTGGCCCCAGCACAGCACCGGCTTGGGGTAGGTGTGCAGGAGATAGTCGAGGCGGTATTCGGCGGCAAAGAACGTGGCAGCCAGCGGTGGCACGCTGCCGGGGTGGTCGCGGCAGGCCTGGGCCAGTGCCCGTACATCGCCGCCGGCGCAGAATGCCTTGGCGCCGTTGCCACGCAGCAATACACAGACAACGCCCGGGTCGCGGGCCCAGTCTTGCAGGTATTCGCCGAGCACTTCGATCATCGGCAGGTTCAGGGCATTGAGCGCCTTGGGCGCATCCAGTGTGGCAATGCCGATGCGGGCGCCATCGGCGCCGGTGAGTACCTCGCAATGAATGGCCATGGACTACCTCGTTCAAGTCATCGCTCAAGTATGGCCTGCCTGGGCGATCATGCAGGCCATAGGTCAGACCGATTGACAAGGGGGGATGGCTTACCTAGTGTCGCGCCATTGTTTACGGATGGCCTCATGACTGACGACGATCGCATCAAACTTGAACCCGGCTGGAAAAACGCCCTGCGTGCCGAGTTCGATCAGCCCTACATGCACCAGCTGCGTGAGTTTCTGCGCCAGGAGTACGCCGCCGGCAAGGAAATCTACCCGCCAGGCCCGATGATCTTCAATGCGCTCAACTCCACCCCGCTGGAGCAGGTGAAAGTCGTCATTCTCGGCCAGGACCCGTATCACGGCCCAGGCCAGGCACACGGCCTGTGCTTCTCGGTGCAGCCGGGTGTGCCGACGCCGCCGTCGCTGGTCAACATCTACAAGGAGCTGCAGCGCGACCTGAACATTCCCATCGCCAGCCATGGTTACCTGCAGAGCTGGGCGGAGCAGGGTGTGCTGCTGCTCAATACCACCATGACCGTCGAACGCGCCAATGCCGCTTCGCATGCCAAGAAAGGCTGGGAATTCTTTACCGACCGGGTCATCCAGGTGGTCAGCGAGCAGTGCCCGAATGTGGTGTTCCTGCTGTGGGGCGCGCATGCCCAGAGCAAGCAGAAACTGATCGATGGCACCAAGCACCTGGTGCTCAAATCGGTGCACCCGTCGCCACTGTCTGCGTACCGCGGGTTCTTGGGTTGTGGGCATTTCAGCCGGACCAACGGCTTCCTCGAACAGCGTGGCCTGGCGCCGATCAACTGGGCGTTACCGCCGCTTTAAGGGGCGAGCCGGTGCTCAGTGGCCGGCTTGCCGGCGATCACCTGCAAAGCTTTCAGTGCTGGCCTTTCACCCAGCATCTGAACAGCGGTTCGGCCAGAAACAGCACGAACAGCAAGCGCATCACCTGCAACGCCGTCACCAACGGCACCGACAGCTGCAATGTCTCTGCGGTCAGGCTCATCTCGGCAATGCCGCCCGGCATCATGCCCAGCGTCAGCGAGCGCAGATCCAGCGCAGTCATCACGCTCAACCCCCAGGCGGCAGTGCCCGCGATCAGCATGCACAGCGCCGTGGCGAGCAACGTGCGCAGCAAGAACGAGGGAGCACGGCGGAAGAATGCGCGATTGAAGTGGCAAGCCAGGCCACTCCCGATCAGCCATTGGCCGATCTGGCTGGCACCGTCGGGCAGGGCGATCTGCAGGTTGCCCGCCAGGCTTAGCGTGGCGGCCACCAGCAGTGGCCCGAACAGCCAGGGGTTAGGCTGGCGCAAGCGCTGCCAGGCGAAACCGACCGCTACACCCAGCGGTGCGATCAGCGCCAGCCAGCCCCAGCTCACGCTGCCGGCATGATTGAGCGGTACACCGTCACCGATCAGGAACTTGAACAGCGCCGGTACGCACAGCACCACCGCCAGCACACGCAGGCTTTGCGCCGCCGCCACCTGGCTGAGCATCGCGCCGTTACGCGCGCCGAGGTTGACCATCTCACCGGAACCACCGGGCATGCTGGCAAAAAATGCCGTGGCACGGTCTTCGCCGGTACGCCGCAGCAGCCACACGCCAACCACGCTGGAAACGGTGGTCAGCAGTGCGGCAAAGAAGATCAGCACGAAATGGCTGGCGACCTGCTCGATCACCGCTGGGGTGAAGTGCAGGCCAATACCCAGGCCGATGATGCATTGGCCGCACTTGCGGCCATTGGGTATTTCCGAAAGCTGCCAGGGCGTCAGGCAGCGCACCAGGATGATCGCCAGCAATGAGCCGACCATCCAGGGCAAGGGCCAGCCGACCTGGCTGGCGAGATACCCGCCCGCCAGGCCGACCAGCCCTGTCGCGCAGTACAGCGGCAACGACCGATCAGGCATCGGCCATCGCCCGACGCTGCAGGCTACGTTTGCGCCAGATACGCAGCAGCGGCAGGCAGAGCATGCACACCACCAGTACCCAGATGCCCATGCTGATCGAGCTCGACCACAGAATGCCCAGCTCGCCATTGGAAATCGACAGCGCACGGCGCAGGTTCTGCTCCATCAGGCCGCCCAGGATGAAGCCGAGCAGAATAGGCGACAGCGGGAAGTCCAGCTTGCGCAGGATGTAGCCCATGATGCCGATGCCAACCATCAGGAACAGGTCGAAGGTGGTGGCGTGCACCGCGTACACACCGATCGCGGTGATGATCGCGATTACCGGCACCAGCGCCCAGTTCGGCACGGCGAGGATGCGGGTGAAGATGCGGATCATCGGTATGTTCAGGATCACCAGCATGATGTTGGCGACGAACAGCGAAGCGATCAGCCCCCAGACGATGTCCGGTTGCTGTTCGAACAGCAGTGGGCCGGGGGTGATGTTGTACAGGGTCAGTGCACCGATCATCACTGCCGTGGTGCCCGAGCCGGGAACCCCCAGGGTCAGCATCGGCACCAGCGCGCCGCAGCAGGATGCGCCGATGGCTGTTTCCGGGGCAGCCAGGCCACGGGCGTCGCCCTTGCCGAACTTGCCGCTTTCGCCGGCGATACGCTTTTCGGTCATGTAAGCCACGGCGCTGGCCAGGGTCGCCCCCGCACCTGGCAGCACGCCCATGATGAAGCCGAGCAGGCCGCAGCGGACATTGATGGCGAACACCGACGCTGCTTCCTTGAAGTTGAACAGCATGCGCCCGGTAGCCTTGACCGCCTGGTGGCCATGGTGGGTCTTCTCCAGCAGCAGCAGGATTTCGCTGATCGAGAACAGGCCCAGCACCAGCACCACGAACTGGATACCGTCGGCCAGGTGCACGCTGTCACCGGTGAAGCGGTATACGCCACTGTTGGCGTCGATACCGACCGCTGACAGGAACAGGCCGATCAGTGCGGCGATGAAAGTCTTCAGCGGTTTGTCCCCGGCCATGCCGCCCAGAGCAACGATGGCGAACACCATCAGCACGAAGTATTCCGCCGGCCCGAAGGCAATCGCCCATTTCGCCAGCAGCGGGGCGAACAGCACCATGCCGCAGGTGGCGATGAGTGCGCCGATGAACGAACTCCACGCCGACAGCGACAGGGCAACGCCAGCCAGGCCGTTGCGGGCCATCGGGTAGCCGTCGAGGGTGGTCATCACGGTCGAGGCCTCGCCCGGGATATTCAGCAGGATCGAACTGATCCGCCCGCCGTATTCACAGCCCAGGTACACCGCTGCCAACAGGATCAGCGCCGATTCGGGCGGCAGGCCAAGGGCGAAGGCGATCGGGATCAGCAGCGCCACGCCGTTGATCGGGCCCAGCCCCGGCAGCAGGCCGACCACGGTGCCGATGAGGGTGCCCGAAAGGGCGGTAACCAGGTTGTAGGGGCTCAGGGCGACGCCGAAGCCCTGGCCCAGGTAGCTCAAGGTATCCATCTGTCAGTTCTCCAGTACGCTCAGCAGGCCGAGGGGCAGGGGCACATCCATCACGCGGTCGAACAGCCAGTAGAGGAACAGGCTCATGCCCACCACCACCAGGGTGCTGCGTAACCAGCGGCCGCCGTACAAGCGGGCCATAGGGATGCCAACCAAGATGGCGCTGAGGATGAAGCCCAAGGCTTCAAAGGTGCTGGCGAAGAGCAGCAGCAGGCCGACGCAGGCGGCAATTTTGGTCAGGGTTGCGCGGTCTAGCGCAGGCTCGTCGTCCTTGTGCACGATGGGCGTGGGGCGTATGGCGAGATAGAGCAGGCCCAGGCTCATCAGCCCAAGCATCAACAGCGAGTAGGCACGTGGGCCGACCGGTTCGTAGGAAAAGGCCGCCTGGTAGGGCCAGGCCATCACGGCCAGGACGGCGCACAGCGCCAGCAAAGCCAGGGCGAAGATGCGTTGCAGGATCATTGGGAATCCTCATTGAGGTTGCAGTGGCCGTAAAGGCCCCTTCGCCGGCAAGCCGGCGATGGGGCCAGTACATGCACCCAGGCTTACTGAACCAGGCCGAATTCCTTGGCCAGTGCCTTGTAGTCCGCCACTTGCTTCTTCACATAGCCGTCCAGTTCGTCACCTGTCATGGCGAACGGGAACAGCTCGCGCTGGTCACGCAGCTTGGCGAAGTCTTCAGAGGCGAGCATCTTGTCGAAGGAGTCCTTCCACCAGGCGTACTCTTCATCGCTCACTTTCGGCCCAAGGTAGAAACCGCGCACCACCGGCCAGACGATGTCGTAACCCTGCTCCTTGGCGGTGGGGATGTCTTTCATCTCCGGCTCGTCCAGGCGGTTTTCCGAGAACACCGCAAGGATGCGCATGTTGCCGCTCTGGATGTGTGGCATGGAGTCGGAGATGTCGGTGGAGCCGACCTGGATGTGGCCACCTAGCAGCGCGGTGGCGATTTCACCGCCCCCTTCCAGGGCCACGTAGCGCAGATCGCGGGGGTTGATGCCGGCGGCCTTGGCGATAAGAGCAGTCTGCATCCAGTCCTGGCTGCCGACGGTGCCACCGGAGCCGATCACCACCTTGCTCGGGTCTTTTTTCAACGCCGCGACCAGGTCATCGAGGGTCTTGTAGGGGGAATCGCTTTTCACGGCGATGGCGCCGTAGCTGGTGCCGACCGCCGCCAGCCATTTCACGGCATTTTCGTCGAAGCGGCCGAACTTGCCCTGGGCCAGGTTGAGCAAGGAGCCGCTGGACCACGCCACCAGCGTGCCGGCATCGCCCGGGCGCTGCGCTACCACGGCGTTGTAGGCCACTGCGCCGACACCGCCTGGCATGTAGGTGACGCGCATTGGTTTGCTGAGGATCTTTTCCTGCACAAGGGCGCTTTGCACCAGTTTGCAGGTCAGGTCGAAACCGCCGCCGGGCGAGGCCGGGGCGATGCATTCGGGGCGTTTGGGTTCGGCGGCGAGGGCATTGCCGGCCAGCAGCAGGCAGCCGGTAGCCAAGGCGAGGCGGCGCAGTGAAAAGGTCATCGTCTATCTCCGTGAGCGTTGTTGTTATGGGTTACCACAGGGCGACGCTGTAGCTCACCAGCAGCCGCACTTCGTCGGCATCGCGGGCGAAATTCGAACGGAAGGTGGCGTTGCGCAGGCGCACGGCGACGTTTTTCAACGGGCCGCTTTGTACCACGTACTTGAACTCGGTATTGCGCTCCCACTCCTTGCCCTCGCTGCCATCGGCGCGGCTGACGTTGTCGCCGTTGATGTAACGGGTCATGAAGGTCAGGCCAGGGACGCCCAGCGCTGCGAAGTTGTAGTCGTAGCGCACTTGCCAGGAGCGCTCGTCGGCGCCGGCGAAGTCGTTGATCTGCACGAAGTTGACCAGGTACGGGTTGGCACCATCGACATAAGGGAAGGCGCTGTCACCTGACAGGTGCTGGTAGGCGGCGCTCACCTTGTGCCCGCCCAAGGCATAGCTGAACATGCCGTTGACGGTGGTGTTGTCGATGTTGCCGGCCTTGGCCTGGCCCTGATCATCACTCACTGCCAGGCGCAGGTCTGCACCGAAGGTGCCCGGGCCCCAAGGCTGGGTGGCGACCATGCCGAGGAAGTGCTGGCGGTAGATGTCGTCGAGCTGGCCGAAGTGGTAGCTGCCGGTGATGCGATCGGTGAATTGGTAGTCGACGCCCGCCAGGTCGAGGTTGTCTGCCGCGAACGTGCCGCCGAAGCGACCGTTCTTGTTGTTCAGGGTCAGGTCTTCCCAGTTGGTGTCGTTGCGATCCTTGACCTTTTCCAGGCGCCCGCCGGTGAAGGTGAGGTTCTGGATTTCTTTCGAGGTGACCAGGCCGCCCTCGAAGGTCTGCGGCAGGATGCGCCCGTCGTTGGGCTGCAGGGTCGGCAGTTCGGGGATCAGTGAGCCGATTTTCAGTTCGGTCTCGGACACTTTCACTTTGCCGGTCAGGCCGAGCTTGGAGTACTCATCGGCGGCCTTGCCATCATCGTGGGTCGGCAACAGGCCGGAGCCTGCGCGGTCGGGGCTTGAGTCGAGCTTGATGCCGAGCATGCCCAGGGCGTCCAGGCCAAAGCCCAAGGGGCCGTCGGTGTAGCCGGACTCGAAGTTGAGCATCAGGCCCTGGGCCCACTCTTCGCGCTTGGATTGCTGTGCACTGGTGCCGTCGCGGAAGTCGCGGTTGAAGTACATGTTGCGGGTTTCGAAGGTTGCCGTGCTGTCTTCGAAGAAGGCGGCCTGGCTCATCGGGGCGACGCCGGCAAGCGCAAGGGCGCAGGCATAGGCGTATGGGCGTGCGGATGGGGAACGGGTAGGCGCGAACGCCTGCGGCTGCGATGACAGCATCGGGGATGACTCCGTTATTGTTCTTATTCGATGCACCTTGCTGGTGCTTTTTTCGGCGCATAGGGCGACCGTGGTGCGATGCTAGGTAACGAACCTTTCGCTAACCTTTCAGCCTGAAAGGTTTGTTACAAGGGGCTTCACAGACCGGGCTACAGCGGTACACTCCGCGCCACCGCCCCACCCGAGCAGGGAGAATCCGATGCGTGTGCTGCTGGTCGAAGACCACGTACAACTGGCCGAAAGCGTGGCCCAGGCCCTGAAGAGCCATGGTTTGACCGTGGATGTGCTGCATGACGGCGTGGCCGCCGATCTGGCCCTGGCCAGCGAGGAGTATGCTGTTGCCGTGCTCGATGTGGGCCTGCCACGTATGGACGGCTTTGAAGTGCTGGCCCGCCTGCGCGGGCGCGGCAAGACCCTGCCGGTGCTGATGCTGACCGCGCGCAGCGATGTGAAGGACCGGGTGCATGGCCTGAACCTGGGCGCCGACGATTACCTGGCCAAGCCCTTCGAGCTGACTGAACTGGAAGCACGGGTCAAGGCCCTGCTGCGCCGCAGCGTGCTCGGCGGCGAGCGCCAGCAGCGCTGCGGCCCGCTGGTGTATGACCTTGATACCCGGCGGTTCGCCCTGGGCGAGGACAACCTGACCCTGACCTCCCGTGAGCAGAGCGTACTTGAGGCGCTGATCGCACGCCCCGGCCGAGTGATGAGCAAGGAGCAATTGGCCGCCCAGGTCTTCGGCCTCGACGAAGAGGCCAGCCCCGACGCCATCGAAATCTACATCCACCGCCTGCGCAAGAAGCTCGACGGCCAGTCGGTGGCCATTGTCACGTTCCGCGGCCTGGGCTACCTGCTCGAGCACCGTGATGCGTGACAATGGCAGCCTGCGCGGGCGCTTGCTGGGCAACCTGGCGCTGTTGCTGGTAGTGCTGATGCTGGCCAGCGGCCTGAGCGCCTACTGGAATGGCCGCGAGGCTGCCGATACCGCCTATGACCGGACCTTGCTGGCATCGGCGCGGACCATCGCTGCCGGCCTGTCCCAGCGAGACGGCACGCTCAGCGCGGACGTGCCTTACGTGGCGCTGGACACGTTTGCCTACGACAGTGCCGGGCGCATTTACTACCAGGTGCTGGACATAAACCAGAAACTGATCTCGGGCTACGAGAACCTGCCGCCACCCCCGCCGGGCACACCGCGTACCGACGATTACCCGGCGCTGGCGCGCTTCTACAACGCCACCTACCTCGGGCAGGACGTGCGCGTGGTCAGTCTGCTCAAGGCGGTCAGCGAGCCGAACATGAACGGCATGGCTGAAATTCGTGTGGCCGAGACGGAGGAGGCGCGGGTCAGGATGGCCCGCGGGCTGATGGCCGATACCCTGCTGCGCCTGGGCATGCTGGCGCTGGGGGCATTGGGGATGGTCTGGTTCGCCGTGAGTGCGGCGCTGCGCCCGCTGGAGCGTCTGCGCAAAGCCGTGGAAGAGCGCCAGCCGGATGACCTGCGCGCGCTGCCGCGGGTGCAGGTGCAGCGTGAGCTTGACCCGCTGGTGCGTGCCTTGAATCACTTCACCGAACGCTTGCGAGGGCAGTTCGAGCGCCAGGCGCAGTTCATTGCCGAGGCGGCCCACGAACTGCGCACGCCATTGGCAGCGCTCAAGGCGCGGGTCGAGTTGGGCTTGCGCTCGAAGCAGCCCGAACAGTGGCACCAGACGCTGGAGTCTGCCGCCCAAGGCACTGACAGGCTCACCCATCTGGCCAACCAGCTTTTATCGTTGGCACGGGTGGAAAATGGCGCTCGGGCAATCGCCGAAGGTGGCGCTCAGCGCCTGGACCTGAGTCAGCTGGCACGCGAGCTGGGCATGGCGATGGCACCGCTGGCGCACAAACGGGGCGTGGCCCTGGCGCTGGAGGCCGCGGCGCCGGTGTGGCTCAAGGGGGAGCCGACGCTGCTCAACGAGTTGCTCAGCAACCTGGTGGACAACGCGCTGGCACATACCCCGGCGGGCGGTAATGTGATCTTGCGGGTTCTGGCGCCAGCGGTACTGGAGGTCGAAGATGATGGCCCCGGTATCCCCGAGGATGAGCGCGAGCGGGTATTCGAGCGCTTCTATCGCCGCAGTGCCCAGGGAACTGGCTTGGGGTTGGCGATTGTGGGTGAGATCTGTCGCGCGCACCTGGCGCAGATCAGTCTGCATGACGGCGAGAATGGCGGGTTGAAAGTGCGAGTGAGTTTTATCGCTGACTGATGGCTTGCCTGTGCAGAACCTTTGGCGGGCAAGACGCTGGCTAGCGCAGCATGCTCCGCGCTTCCAGCAGTTCGCCAATCTCCAGCTCCGTGCCAAACGGCAACCCCAGGTGCCGATAGGCCGGCAACGCCGCCAGCGGCCGGCTGCGTCCGCGCTGGCTGAGGCAGCGGGCAATCTGCACCACGTCGATGTAGTCCACTTTGTCGGTGCGCCGGT
This sequence comes from Pseudomonas sp. TR47, assembly GCF_044143025.1. Taxonomy (NCBI): domain Bacteria; kingdom Pseudomonadati; phylum Pseudomonadota; class Gammaproteobacteria; order Pseudomonadales; family Pseudomonadaceae; genus Pseudomonas; species Pseudomonas sp. TR47. Next base: position 55,260 of record NZ_JBHFCS010000027.1, read on the forward strand.
CCAGGTCTTGCACCTGGCTTGGCAGGTTGACCAGTTGCTCGGGGAACTCCCATGACGAAAGTATCTTGTCGCCCAGCACAGGCTGGATCTGCTCAATCACGTAGTGCAGGCATACCGGGTCGGAGAGCAGTTCGTTGTGCTCTTCGGCGTAGATCAGCACCGGCAGCGCGCCGATCTGGTTGACCAGGCCGCCGAGGGTGGCCTGGTCAGGCTTGAGGTGGGTAAAGCGGCGGCAGATTTCATAGCTGATGCCCGCGACTTCGAGGCTGTTTGCCCAGATATCCCTCAATTTTTGCTCAACTGCCGATGAGCGTGCATGGAAGATCTGCTCGATCACCAGGCCGATGGCCAGGTTGCAGCTGTAGTTGATACCCAGGCGGGTGATGGCCGTGTGCAGGTCGGTGACCTCGATCGCCGCCCGCAGCAGCGGGCTGTTCACCACCTTGATCAGGCGGGCGGAGAGGGCAGCATCGCGGCCAATCACCTTGCTCAGGGCAGCAACGCTGATTTCCGTGTCCTCGGCAGCCTCGCGGATGCTCAGGGCAACTTCCGGAAGGGTCGGCAGAACCAGGTCATCGTTGGCGATGGCAGCCAGCAACTGTGCTTGAACCATCTCGGCCAGCTTGTTCATGTACTTCTCTACAGCAGGGGTGGCGGGCTGGTCAGCGCTGGATTTCCCGGTCGCGATCCAGTTCGTAAGGCAGGCTCGAGACCTGCAGGCGTGGGCCTTGCAGGCTGCCCAGGTGCAGGTTGTCGTCTTCCACGGCCTCGGCACTGAGTACCGCAAGCAGCTCGCAGCCTTGGCCCGTGCTGGCCGCGATGACCACTTCCCCGACCGATGAGCCATGGGTCGGCGAGAAGATTTGCGCACCCGGGGCAGGAATATCCTGCTGGTCCAGCAGCAAGCGGTACTGACGTCGCTTGAGCTTGCCCAGGTACTGCATGCGGGCGACGATTTCCTGGCCGGTGTAGCAGCCCTTCTTGAAACTCACGCCATCGACCGCCTGCAAATTGATCATTTGCGGGATGAACAGCTCACGGGTCGGGCCCATGACCTGGCCGATGCCGGCACGGACCTGCCCCAGCAGCCAGTCGTTGAGAGGCCCTTGCGGCAATGCGCTTGCCAGTTGTTCACGCACGCTGGCGGCGGCGTCCGCCGGTACCCAAAGTTCCACGCGACCTTCGGAGACCGCCACGGCGATCAGGCCTTCATGGCGTTCGGTGGCGCCGGCGCTGGTCGGCACCTTCAAACCCAGAGTCCGCAGCGCCGCATCACCGCCCTGCAGGCCGAAACGCGCCCAGGCGGCGCTTTCGTCGCTGAGCGTGGCTTTGGAAAACACGGCGTATTTTTTCAGGTCGGCCAGCTGCGCCTCGAGCAGTTCGCTGGCCATGGCCAGCAGGTAGCCGTTGCCTTCGGGCAGGATGCGGAAGCTCGACTGCATGCGCCCCTTGACCATGCAGCGGGCGCCAAGGCTTGCGTGCTCGGGGCTGAGGTAGTTGATGTTGCAGGTCAACTGGCCCTGCAGGAACTTGCCGGCGTCGGAGCCGCGGACGGCGAGGATGCCCTCGTGGGACAGGGGGCTGTAGAAAGCGGAATCGGCCATGGGGGATCGCGGTGGCTAAAGACTGGCGGCCATCATAGAACGCCAGTAACAAAATAGGTAGGTGACTAGACCAACGCCTCGTGCCGCTTCGTGCGCCTGGCTGTATACTGGCCGCCCATTTGAGGAGGGCCCCATGGTCGAACAAACTGAACTCAACCGGCTTTTCTGGCACAGCCGCCGCGGCATGCTGGAACTCGACGTACTGCTGGTGCCTTTCACCCAGGAGGTCTACCCGACCCTGAGCGAAGCCGATCGCGAACTCTACGTTCGCCTGTTGAGCTGTGAGGATCAGGACATGTTCGGCTGGTTCATGGAGCGCACCGAGTCCGAAGACCCGGAGCTGCAGCGCATGGTCCGTATCATTCTGGACCGTGTCCAGCCCAAGTGAGTGTTTCGAGTGCCGTTGGCAGGGCTCGCGCCTGCTGCTGACGGCCTACCTGATCTGCCAGGTGCTGGCGTTGCTTGCCTTGTGGCTGAGTGCGCTGCCCTGGTGGCTTTCCCTTCCTGCCTCCGTCGCTTGCCTGGCCCATGCCTGCTGGGTGATCCCCCGACGCATACTGCTGACCCATGCTCAAGCCGTCACTGGCCTGCGCCGGGATGCTTGCGGCTGGCAGCTATTCAGCCGTGCCGGGGGCTGGCAGGCGGTGCGTCTGTGTCGCGACAGCGTGGCGCTGCCGGGCCTGGTGGTATTGCGGTTCGCAAGGCCTGGGCGCTGGTTGGGCGAGAGTCAATGTGTTGTCGGCGATGCCCTGGCGGCGGATCAGCATCGGCGCCTGCGGGTACGGCTGAAATTCAGTCGGCGCAGGTGGGCTGAGGTCGCGGCACGCTAGTCAGGTGCCGCGTCGCCCCTTTGCGGTTTTACCCGCGAAGGGCATCGATCTTCAGGCTGGGCTCAGTATGGTGTCCTTGGCCTCAGCCAGCATCCCGGGGTAATCCAGGGTGTAGTGCAACCCGCGGCTTTCCTTGCGTTGCATGGCCGAGCGGATCATCAGCTCCGCCACCTGTGCCAGGTTGCGCAACTCGATCAGGTCGCGGCTGACCTT
>NZ_JBHFCS010000028.1:0-57540 GCF_044143025.1 Pseudomonas sp. TR47
AGATGGCGCCGGCCTGCGGTCACCAGTGGCTGCAACTGACTGAACAAATCGCCCCGCCCACGGTCAAGCATTAACAGGCATCACCCCCGGTGTTCTCTGCTTGAGAGGGCTATTCAATGAAAGAGTGGGAAGTCATCTTTGCCGACCAGAAAGGCGAGCCAACCACGCTGCTGATGCACGGTGAACTGTGCCCCAGCGAGGAAGAGGCGGCCAAGGCCATTCGTTCGCATCTTTTCCCGGTCATGGATGAGCTGGACCTCAACGACTTCCAGGACCGTGCCCTATCCCCCACGGCACGTTGGCTCAAGGAGCAGAACGGCGTAGTCATCACCCGTATCCAGGAATCTTCCTGACCCGCACGGTTGGCGTGGTGCCGCGCAAGGCACTACGCTAGTGGGAGGTGTTGGCCTGTTCTGCGGGGCTGCACCTGTCAATTCGCGTCTTGCATCAGCTCGAACTGCACGGCAATGCCGGCAGGTGCGTAGTGCACGGAAAGTCTATCCATTGCTTTATTCAGGAGGACGATTCATGAGCAGCCAGAACGACGATATCAGCAGCAATGTCCTGCGTCAGATGAAAGCTGGCGGTTTCGACTTCACCCGTATCCACCCCATCGAGTTCTACGCGGTATTTCCAGATGAAGCCGGCGCGCGACGCGCGGCCGGGCAGTTTCGCGGTGAGTCTCTCAATGCTCAGGTGCGAGAACGGGATGATGGTGTGTGGCACCTGGAACTGAGCAAGATCATGTATGCCACCTATGGTGGTATCGGGGACTTCGAAGAGGCCTTCGAGCAGGTCGTGTCACCCTATGGCGGCGAGGTAGAGGGGTGGGGCGTCAAGCAGGAACGGCCGACAGCCTGAAACCCGCTGGGGCTGCCTTGCGGCCCGATCCAATCGCCGGCCAGCCGGCGATTGGCCTTCAAGGCCTACGCTTGGCCATATGCCCTAGGTAAGCCAGCAAGGCATCCAGTTCCTCTTCATTCAAAACACTTTCGGCAAACCCCGGCATCCGCGCCTGTGGCCACTGCCTCAGGCTTTGCGGGTCACGAATGTACTGGCGCAAGAACCCCGGCTGGAAATACTCGGTGGGGTTATGCGGCACATTCAGGTCCGGGCCTAACTGGGCATCCCCCGCACCGTTGAGCCGGTGACAGGCCAGGCAGTTTTGCTGGAACAGGGCAAAGCCCTGGCGCACCGGGCCTTCGGCCGGCAGCTTCGGGTCAGGGAGCAGCGCCGGGAAGCGTTGCTCCACCGTCGCCAGGCGGCGGATGGTGGCAATCTGGAACGGCCATTGCTCGGGGCGGATGCCGCTTGCCTGCGGGGCGGTCCACACCAGGTAGAACGGCCCGGCGCTAGGCTTGCCGTTGCCCAGTGCCGGCCACGGTGCGGCGGGGTCCTCGATGGCCAGCCAGGCGCGCGCCGGGCCCTCCTGCAGCAACGGCGCAGCCGGCATTTCGGCAGCGAAACCGTCCAGCGCCACGGCCTGCAGGTGGTCATCTGCCTTTATGCCTTGCAACAGCGTGGCCAGCGGCACCGCGCGGTAACGCATGGGCCGTTTATAGGACACGTCCTGCTCGATGTTTATTTCGCGTGCTTGCGGCATGCGCAGCAAATCGGCGCTGTCCAGAGTGCGCGACGAGCCGTCGAGTTCCAGGTGCAGTTGGGCCGCCGAAAGGGGCAGGCTCAGAAGAAGGGCTAGCAGGGCAAAACCTAGGCGCATGAGCATTCTCCGACCGTCATGGCCGGCAGGTTACCTGTGCGTTGCCCCTTGAGGCCACTGCCATCGTCATCCGAACAAACGCGTCAGGTTCGGCAAGATCAACAGCAACGTCGTGGCGAATAAAATGAGCCCAGCTTGGCGAAGTTTCGATTGTCTGAACATGGCGGACCGCCTTCTTGTTGTTATTCCTGAATACCCGTTGGCTTCCCTGTCGCACTTCGGGTCGATCACCGCAGCGTGCCTGCACGCCCTACCACTTACCTCTTTGTATCGATATACAACCAACAGTAGGGTGAACGTCATCCATGTTTAAGAACCCTTTGTTCTATTAAAGCTGAGAATCGGTGGCTTGATGATATGAGGCAAAAAGCCAGCCATCTGGCACGCTCTGGCTAGACAGTGGCGCAACACCCAGCGCCTACCCGACAAAATGTGACCGTTCGTCAGTGCAGCCTACTTGCTTGTACGTGCCTTTCACGGCAGTCTCTACAGCTGATTCCCACCCACGTCGTTCAGGACTATCCCTATGTCGTTACGCATCTGCATCCTTGAGACCGATGTCCTGCGACCGGAGTTGACCGCGCAGTACCAGGGCTACGGCAGGATGTTCGAGCAGCTCTTCTCGCGGCAGCCGATCGCCGCCGAATTTCGTGTGTACAACGTGATGAATGGCGATTACCCCGCCGACGACGAACGTTTCGATGCCTACCTTGTGACAGGCAGCAAGGCGGACTCGTTCGGTACCGATCCATGGATCCAGACCCTCAAGGCGTATCTGCTCAAGCTTTACCAGCGCGGCGAAAAGCTGCTGGGTGTGTGCTTCGGCCACCAGTTGCTGGCGTTGACCCTGGGTGGCAAGGCCGAGCGGGCCGACAAGGGGTGGGGCGTGGGCATCCATCGCTACTCGCTGGCGGCGCATGCGCCGTGGATGGACCCTGAGGTTTCCGAACTGACCCTGCTGATCAGCCACCAGGACCAGGTGACCGAGCTGCCTGAAGGTGCCACGGTGATCGCCTCGAGCGATTTCTGCCCGAATGCGGCGTATCACATTCGCGATCAGGTGCTGTGCTTCCAGGGGCATCCGGAGTTTGTCCACGACTACTCGCGGGCCTTGCTCGATGCACGCCAGGAATACCTGGGGGATGAGGTTTACCACAAGGCGGTGGCGAGCCTGGCCACTGAACACCAGGGCGACCTGGTCGGTGAGTGGATGATGCGCTTCATCCAGCAGCCAGCCAAGGCCAGCGACAGCGCTGCCTGAGCCATAGGGGCTGCAACAGCAGCCCCGACACGCTAAAGCCAGCCAGAGCGCTTGAAGCTGGCGAACAGCCCGGTGCATCCCAGCCCGATCACCCCCAGCACCCCGAAATACCCGTAGTGCCAGCCAAGCTCCGGCATGTTCTGGAAGTTCATCCCGTAGATCCCGGCAATCGCCGTGGGGAAGGCCAGAATCGCCGCCCACGCTGCGAACTTGCGCTGCACGATGCTTTGCCGCCGTGACTCCAGCAGCATGCCGATCTCGATGGTCTGGCTGGCGATGTCGCGGATCCCGACCAAGTCTTCCATCTGCCGCGTCACGTGGATCTGCACGTCGCGAAAGTAGGGGCGCATGTTCTTGTCGATGAACGGGAAACTCAGGCGCTGCAGTTCCTCGCTTATCTCCACCATCGGTGCCACATAGCGGCGCAGGCGCAGTATGTCGCGGCGCAGGCTGTGCAGGCGGCGAATGTCGTCTTCGAGCAACGAGCCGGTAAGCACGCTTTGCTCCAGCTCTTCGATCTCGCCATGGATGGCTTCGCTGACCGGTTGGTAGTTTTCGGTGACGAAGTCCAGCAGTGCGTAAAGCACGAAATCTTCGCCGTGCTCCAACAGCAAGGGGCGCGCCTCGCAGCGTTGGCGCACCAGGGCATAGGATTTGGAGTGGCCATTGCGGCAGGTGATGATGTAGCCGTTGCCGGCGAAGATGTGGGTTTCGATGAACTCCAGCTTGCCCTCATGGCGCACCGGTGAATAGGTGACGATGAACAGGGCGTCGCCGAAGGTTTCGAGCTTGGGGCGGCTGTGTTTCTCCAGGGCGTCTTCAATGGCCAGTTCGTGCAGGTTGAACTGGCACTGCAGGTTGGCCAGTTCTTCGGCATTGGGCTCTTCCAGGCCGATCCAGACGAAATGCCCAGGCTTGCGCGCCCACTCGCTGCCCTCGTCGATGCTGATGTTGGTGACTTTTCTGCCGGCGCTGTATACCGCCGATGCCACGACTCGACCCATGGTTATCCACTTGTCCGGTTGCACACGGGTTACAGCTTGGGCTGTATGGGCCTTGAGGGCAACCTAGCGTTTGGCCAGCTCGCCTTCCATGTGGTCGATGCACTGCTGCATCTGCCCGCGGCACTGCTCGATCAAGGCCGGGATGTCCTGCTGGGTCAGCCCTTCAGTAGCGATCGGCGGCAGTGAGCGCACGATCACTGTGCGGCGTCGCCAGCTGTTCAGGCCCAGGCGCCGCGCATAACGGCTGACGCACACCGGCACGATCGGTACGCCCGCCTCGAGGGCCATGTGGAAGGCGCCTTTCTTGAACGCCAGCAACTGGTCTGCGGGGTTGCGCGTGCCTTCCGGGAAAATCCAGATAGAAGTGTCGTCACGCAGGATGCGCGTGGTCACCTGCATGGCCTTGCGCGCCTGGTAAGCGTTCTTGCGGTCCACCAGTACATTGCCGCCCAGCCAGAACAACTGCCCGAACAGCGGGATCCAGCCGAGGCTTTTCTTGCCGATGGCGACCGTGCGCCGGGGCACCACGTGGCCGAGGATGAACAGGTCGAAGTTGGACTGGTGGTTGGCGATGATCACGCAGCCGGGTGGCTGGTCCCACAGCGGGCCGACTTCGGCCTTGACCTTGATGCGCAGCAGCCAGGTGGCCGGCAGGCTGTAAAGGCGGGCGAAGATGCGGCTGTTGTCGCGGTTGAAGGGGCGCAGCAGGCCGATCAGCAGGCCTAAAACCCCGACCAGCAGGAAGTGCAGCGCCAGCAGGAGCATGCGAAGGCAGTAAAGCATGGTACGACTCACACCAGACAGTCGCGGTGCAGTGTACGGCTGTGCACTGGGTTGGGCAAACCTTGGGTTCGCCCTGATGGCCCTCCGGGCGGCGTACCGGCCAGAGGGCCTGCAGGGTCAACCGATCGGGTTCTGGTCCAGCGCGATTGCCTCATCCAGGGCATCGAGCAGGCCCTTGCGCACCTTCAGCTTGGTGTTCTTGTGCGCCAGCATGTTCAGCTTCTTCAATTCACGCGCAGCGGCCAGCGCGGTGTCGAGCAACTGCTCGGTCGGCACCACCTTGTCGAGGAAACCCGCTTGCATCGCGCCATGTGGGTCGAAGATTTCGGCATTGTTCACCGAACGCTGGAATGCTGCGCGGCTCAGGCGGTCGCGGGCCAGTTCGATGCCGGCGTGGTGCATGGTCATGCCGATCTGCACTTCGTTCAGGCAGATCTTGTAAGGCCCCTCGACACCGATGCGGTAGTCGGCGGACAACAACAGGAAGGCGCCCTTGGCCACGGCGTTGCCGGGGCAGGCGACAATCACCGGGAACGGGTGAGAGAGCAGGCGCCGGGCCAGGGTGGAGCCGGCGGTGACCAGGCTGATGGCTTCCTTGGGGCCTGCGGTCATCACTTTAAGGTCATAGCCGCCGGACAGGATGCCCGGCTGGCCGGTGATGATGACCACGGCGCGGTCTTCCTTGGCGCGGTCCAGGGCGGCGTTGAAGGCAGTGATGACATCCGGCGAGATGGCGTTGACCTTGCCGTTGTTCAGGGTCAGGGTGGCGATGCCGTCTTCGGCGTGGTAGGTAATCAGCTCGCTCATGACAGAGTCCTTTAGGTGGCGTGGCGATGACGTTACCCAGCGCCGCGGGCCAGGTAAAGCAGCAAGGTTGACCAGCCAGTCAGCGACTGGCCCTCATGCCTTGCGCAATCAGGGCAGGGCGGCCGGGTGCGGTAAAAGCGCTGGCGAGATTGGCGGCTTTGCCTTGGCAGCCTCGGCTTTTCGGTGGCCTGGCTTAAATGCATGAAAAAACTGAAAAAAATGCTTGCCAAAGAAAAGGTCTTCTACTAAATTAGCGCGCCTCGACAGGCTGAATGGCTTGAAGAGAAAACGGTGAAGTGTCCGAGTGGTCGAAGGAGCACGCCTGGAAAGTGTGTATACGAGAAATCGTATCAAGGGTTCAAATCCCTTCTTCACCGCCACATTCTACGAAGAGCCCCCAAGCTGAAAAGTTTGGGGGTTTTTTGTTTTTGGGGTTTTTAGTCCTGCGTGGGGGGCGTAGGGGCATGTCCGCCCCTACCCACATCTACCCCAGTGATACCAAGCTACCCTAGAAACTCACCGAAGCCGACACCCGTGCCGTCCGCGGCGCGCCCTGGAACAGGTAGTTGTCCCCCAGGTAATCCCCCACATCCCGCCAGTAGCGTTTGTCGAACACGTTATCCACGGTCAGGCGCAGCACCGTGTCATAGCCGCCGATGCGCGTGCGATAGCGGCTACCCACGTCAAACACGGTATAGCCGCCCACCTGCACATTCCCCGCCTGGCTCGCATACTTGCTGGCGCTGTAACGTGCCCCGCCCAGCAGGGCCAGGCCCGGCACCGGCAGGCTGTAGTCGGCTTGCAGGGCTGCGCGCAGGCGCGGCACGTTGATCGCCTGATGGTCTTCGTAGGCATCGGTACCGCTGTTCTTCACGCGCGCGCGAATCGCTGCGGCGCTGGCCTGGATTTGCAGGTTCGAGGTCACCCAGCCGCTGGCGCCCAGTTCCAGGCCGATGTTCTTCTGCTGGCCCTGCTGCACGTAGGTGAAGGTGGCGTCGCCTTCAGGGCGGGCGTATTGATAGGCCTGGCGGATCTGGAACAGCGCGGCGCTGAAACTCATGCCCTGCCAGTCGCGTTTGATGCCCAGCTCAAGCTGATGCGACAGGGTAGGGGCGAGGATTTCTGCCGCGTTGCTGGCGTACCAGGGCGCGGTACCCCCTGCGGACAGGCCCTTGGAGTAGCTGGCATACACGGTGGTGTCCTGGCGCGGCTTGTAGATCAGCGCGGCATTGGGCAGCAACTGGTATTGCCGGGTATGGCGCCCGGCCAGGCCGGTTTCGTCCCAGGTCTTTTCGTCCAGGCGTACTTCGCGGGCGCCGAGCACGGCCTGCCACTGCTCGCTGAAGGTGATGCGGTCGTTGACGAACAGGCCGTACTGGCGGCTGTCCAGGCGCCGCTCGCTGGCACCGACCGGCAGGTCCGAGGGCGCCACGGCGGGTGCGCCGGTGTAGATGTTGCCGCTGCCGACCAGTTGGTTGTAGTAGGGGCGCTGATCCAGCGTGCGGCGTTGTGCGCTGGCACCCACCGTCAGCTCATGGCTCACGCCGAGCGCGTCGAAGTGGCCGTCGAGCATCGCTTGCGCTTCATCGGTGCGGCGGGTGTCGTCAGGGCTGCGGAAGTCGTAGATGTCGTAGTCGCCCTCCGGGCTGAAGTGCGACTGCCAGCCGGCTTCGCTGCCCCAGGCGAACGAGCTGTAGTCATCGATCACCACTTTGCTGCGCGAGGCGCTGAGGGTGCCGCTCCAGGTATCGTTGAAGCGGTACTGGAAACGCCCGCCCAGGTTCAGTGAATCGGTCTGTACCGGCTTGGCCCAGTGCTGGTAGGCCAGGCGGTCATCCGGGTCGATGCCGTGCGGTACTTCGCTGCCGCCAAGCAGTTGATAGCCCGGTACCGAGCGCTGTTCGCGGTGCTGGTACTCGGCATCGAGCTGCAAGGTGGCATCGGGGTTTATCTGCCAGTCGAACGCCAGCGAGGCAAAGTCGCGCTTGCCATCGGCATGGTCGACGTACGAGCGGATATCTTCGTGGGCGAGGTTGGCGCGCAGGCCGAACTGCCGTTCACTGCCAAACCAGCCGCCCAGGTCGGTGGCCAGGTAGCGCTCGCCTTGTTCGTTGGTCGATACCGTTACGCTGCGCACATCCTCGGCGCGCTTGGTCACGTAATTGATCAGCCCGCCAGGCGCCGACACGCCACTGTGCAGGCCCGACAGGCCCTTGAGCAGTTCGACTTGCTGCTTGTTCTCCAGCGCCACGTTCTGCTCGCCGGCGATGGTCTGGCCATTGATGCGGTAGCTGCTGGCGGCATTGAGTTCGAAGCCGCGCACGTTGAAGTTTTCGTAATAGCCGATCGGGGCGTAGCTTTCGCCGACCGAGGCATCGCTTTGCAGCACTTCGCTGAGCTTGCGTACCTGGCGGTCTTCGATCAGTTGCTGGTTGAAAACACTGACTGATGCCGGGGTGTCGAGCAGGGGGGCTGCCTGAAACCCGCCTACCGCAGCTTCGGTTACCTGATAGCCGTCGTTGCCGTAGGTGTCGGAAACCTCTACCGGGGCGAGGGTGACACTGTCTTGAGCCAAACCGTGGGGGCTGTGCAGGGCCAGGCCCAGGCTGAGCAGGCTCAGGGGCAGGCGGGGGTGTGGCAGGGGCATGCTGGGGTCCTTGAGCGGTGAGCACACGCGGGCCCATTCGCGGGTAAGCCCGCGAATGGGCCCGTGCAGTCAAAAAAACGCTCATGTTATCAGGCGCGTATCACCCCGTACGCCTGAAGTTGTTCAATCCCCTGCAGGCGGGTGCCGATGCTGGCGCCAGCTGTCGTCGATCTTGGACCAGGTCTTGCCATCGGTACTGGCCATCAGCTTGCGGCCGTCCTTGAACGTCGCAAGGAAGGTGGCTTCTTCCTCCTTGCCGCCGAGCCATAGCCCGGCCAGCAAGCCCACCGGGCCGGCCACCAGGGCGCCGGCCATGCCCCAGCCGAGCGCGGTACCCAGGCTGCGATTGGATTCCAGGCTGGCCAGGCGCAGGTCGCTGATGCGGGCAAGGGAAATCCGCTCGCCAGGCGAGGGGCTGCGCGGGGTCTTGAGTGTGAGCGATCCATTGCGATACTCGCCTTCACCTTGCAAGAAATCGCCGGATTGCACCGTGAGCCTTGTCATTGAGTCGTCCTGTCAGTAAAGGGGCTTTGATCAATCCCTACTGAAGCGCTGGCGCGACGGGCAAGTCAACGAGCAGGCGACGGAGGGTTGCGGTGTCATGCCGCACAGGCCTTCACGGCGCGCTTGCGCTTGTGCTCGGCCCAACCCCACACCAGCAGCGCCAGCGCCCCGATCAACAGGCCGGCCGTCACGATGCCCATCCAGCCCTGGTACTGGAACAACTGTGTGCCCAGCAAGGAGCCTAGTGCCCCGCCGATGAAATAACAGGTGATGTAACCGGCATTGAGGCGGGTACGGGCTTCGGGCCGCAAGGCGATGACCGCATTCTGGTTGCTCACGTGCACCAGTTGCACGGCCAGGTCCAGCACCAGCACCCCGAGCAGCAAGGCCGGCAGGGAGCTTTCGGCGAAACCTAGCGGTACCCACGACAGCAACAGCGCAACAAGGCCCACTGTGGTGCCCAGCGAGCCTCTGCCGCGGTCAGCCAGGCGGCCGGCCCAGTTGGCCGAAAGTGCACCTGCCGCGCCGGCAAGGCCGAACAGGCCGATAACCGCGTCGGAATAGTGGTAGGGCTCACGCGCCAGCAGAAACGCCAGCGGTGTCCAGAACAGCCCGAACAGGCTGAACGCCAGCAACCCCAGCAGCGAGCGCAGGCGCAGCACTGGCTCCTCGATGAACAGGCGGAATACAGAGCCGATCAGTGCCGGGTATTTCAGCCCGGCATGGCTGTGGTGTTGTGGCAGGCTGCGGTACAGGGCAAAGGCGGTGACAGCCATCAGCACCGCGGCCAACACATAGATGCTGCGCCAGCCACCCAGCTCGGCCATGAAGCCGGCAGCGGTGCGCGCCAGCAGTATGCCCAGCAGCAAGCCGCTCATCAGCGTACCCACCGCGCGCCCGCGCTGATGCGGCTCGCTCAGGGTGGCGGCCATGGGCACGAGGATCTGCGCCACCACCGAGAACAGCCCGGTGAGCGCGGTCCCCAGGATCAGCCAGGGCAAGCTGGGGGCGCAGGCGCTGATCACCAGGCCCAAGGTGGAAATGACCGACATGATCACGATCAGGCGGCGCTGCTCGAACAGGTCGCCCAAAGGCGCCAGCAGCAGAAGGCCCGCGCCATAGCTGAGTTGCGCGGCAATGACGATGCTGCCAGCGCTGGCGGTACTCAGGCCGAACTGTTCGGCGATGCTGTGCAGCAGTGGCTGCGCGTAGTAGTTGCTGGCCACGGCCAGGCCGGTGGCGGTGGCCATCAGCAGGATCAGGGCGCGGCTCAAGGTTGGGGTGTTCATCAATATCTCGGTGCGGGCAAGGTCAGTGGCGTTCAGTATCTGGGCGGCTCAGGCTGGACGCCAGCGTGCAAACATTTCGATCAGGCTGCAAAGCCGCCGTCGGCGGTAAGGCTTGCTCCGGTGATGTAACCCGCCTCCGGCCCCGCCAGGTACGCCACGAAGCTGGCAATTTCATCTACCTGCCCATAGCGCCCGATTGCCATCAAGGGGATCAGGCTTTCGGCAAACTCGCCGCTGGCCGGGTTCATGTCGGTATCCACCGGCCCTGGCTGCACGTTGTTCACGGTGATGCCCTGTGGCCCCAAGTCGCGTGCCATGCCTTTGGTAAGGCCGACCAATGCCGACTTGCTCATGGCATACGGTGCGCCGCCTGCAAACGGCATGCGCTCGGCATTGGTGCTGCCGATGTTGATGATGCGCCCGCCCTGGCCCATGTAGCGGGCGGCGGCCTGGCTGGCGACGAACACGCTGCGCACGTTGATGGCCAAGGTGCGGTCGAAGTCTGCCAGGTCGAATTCGGTTAGCGGCGCTACCGCCAGTACGCCTGCATTGTTGACCAGGATATCGAGGCGGCCGAAGGCTTTTACGGTGTCGTCCACTGCCAGTTGCACCGCGGCGGCGTCGGCACTGTCTGCGCGCAGGGCCAATGCCTGGCCGCCGGCGGCTATGACCTGTGCCACCAGGTCGTTGGCCGGGCCTTCGGAGTTTGCGTAGGTGAAGGCAACCTGGGCGCCATCACGGGCCAGGCGGCGGACGATGGCGGCACCGATGCCGCGTGAACCGCCCTGGACCATGGCCACTTTGCCTTCGAGGGTAAGTTGCTGGGACATGCTGATCTCCTGCTGCAAGCAAGGCCGAATGCCTTGGATGGGCGTAGTATCGACCGATGATTACCTGCTGATAAGATGGCAATCACTATTAGCAGAGTAAACCTTTGGTTGGTAATCATGGCCATGGAGTCGTTCAACGCCCTTGAATGTTTTATCCGCAGCGCCGAAGTGGGCAGCTTCGCCGAAGCGGCCCGCCGTTTGAGCATTACCCCTGCGGCGGTGGGCAAGCATGTCGCCCAGCTTGAAGCGCGCCTGGGCGTGCGGCTGTTCCAGCGTAGTACTCGCAAGCTGACCTTGACCGAAGCCGGGCAGCGTTTTTTAGGCGAAGTCAGTGACAGCTTTCGTACCATCCAGTACGCCGTGGCCAACCTGGCCAGCGCCGAAGGCCAGCCGGCCGGGCTGTTGCGGGTGAGCATGGGGACGGTATTCGGCAGGCTGTACGTATTGCCGCTGCTGGGTGAATTCTTGCGGCGCTACCCGGCGATCACCCCGGACTGGCATTTCGACAACCGTCAGGTAGACCTGATCGGCCAAGGTTTCGATGCGGCGATCGGCGGCGGGTTCGAGCTACCGCTGGGGGTGGTGGCGCGCCAGCTGACCCCAGCGCATCGGGTGTTGGTGGCAGCCCCTGGGTACTTGAGCCAGCATTCGGTCATTGAAGACCCGCAGGTGCTGGGCCGCCATGCCGGCATCTTGATTCGCTCACCGCAGACCGGCCGTGTGCGGTCGTGGCCGTTGACCAGCCGTTGGCAGGCGCAGCAGCCACTGCTATTGCGCCAGGCGATGACCATGAGCGACTCCGATGCAGCGTGCGCCGTAGCCCAGCAGGGGTTGGGCATTGCATTGGTCAGCCTGCCGTTTGCCGTGCCTTACCTGCAGGCGGGCCAACTGCAAAGGGTGTTGCCGGACTGGTATGTGGATGATGGGCACATCAGCCTGTATTACGCCGAGCACAAGCTTCTGCCGGGCAAGACCCGGGCGTTCATCGAGTTCGTGCAGGAGCAGTTCGCTCATGGCGGGTTGGCGCGCAAATTCGATGCGCTTGCCGGTTAGTCGGTCGCTGGCAGGGCCGGCCTCATCGCCGGCAAGCCGGCTCCCACTGGTTTGCGCTGAGCTTGAGAGCAGCGGGGTACCTGTGGGCCGGCTTGCCGGCGATGGGGCCGGTTCAGGCAACCCCGATAATGAAGAACAGCTGAGCCCCAAGGCTAACCTCGTCATCGACCTTTTTACCGATCAGTTGCTGGCCTAGCGGTGAGCGCGGGGTAATGACCGTCACCAGTGCGTCTGCCTCGCCAATCTTCAACCCGGCCGCTTCCGGCCCCAGGAACACCTGCCGCTGAGCCCCCGCTTCATCTTCCAGAATCACCAGGCTGCCGATCTGTATCCCCCGCGCCGGGTCGTAGTCGCGCAGCACCAGTTGCTGGTAGATCAGCAGTGCCTGGCGAATCTCGGCCGTGCGCCGCGCTTGGCCGGTGGCCAGGTACGAGGCCTCCAGGCCAAGGGTGTCGTACTTGTTTTCGGCGATGTTTTCTTCGGCGGTGGCGGTTTCGTAGGCGGTTTGCGCGGCGCGGCGCAATACTTCCATGTCGGTTTCCAGGGCTTCAACGATACGCGTGAGCAGGGCGGCCTTGTTCATGATCAGTAACAGAACTCCAGCACGTTGGCCTGGCTCTTTTCGGTCGGCGCAGTGCGGTTCTGCGACAGCCAGAACTGGCACTTGGGGCTGTTGAGGTTGCGTGGGTTGCCTTGCGCGGCCTCGGCCGCCTGCTGCAGCTCCTGCTTGTGCAGGATGGCCTTGTAGCGCTCGAACATCTCGTTTTGCGCATCCGCCGGTTGCGCCGGCGGGGCCGCGGGCCGGGCAAGGGCGGGGGCGACGGCCTGGGCCACCGGCTGTACCTGCTCGGGCCACAGGTGTACGGCCAGCCACAGGCTCAGCGCGATGGCCACGGCACCGAGCCACAGGCCCAATGCCACACACAGGGTCAGTTGCACAGGCTTGAGGGTTATTTGCAGTTCACGGTGGCGGGGCATGGCGGCCTCCTGGCAGGCGTTATGACGGCCATTGTCGCATGGCATCGGGCGGTTTTTCAGCGTTGGTGCTTTTGTCGGCGACAATTTAACCGCAGAATTCGTGATTTTGCGCAGGGCGAGGGCAGGGCACATGAACGTCACCTGGGACATTTTCTGCAGTGTCGTCGACAACTACGGTGATATCGGCGTGACCTGGCGCCTGGCCCGGCAGTTGGTGGCCGAGCACGGGCTGGCGGTGCGCCTGTGGGTGGACGACCTGGAGGCTTTCGTGCCCCTGTGCCCAGGCGCCGACGCCGGCGCCGCGCGGCAATGGCAGCAGGGCGTCGAAGTGCGCGCCTGGCCTGGCCAGTGGCAGCCGGTCGAGCCTGCCGATGTGGTGATTGGTGCCTTTGCCTGCCAGTTGCCCGCACAGTACGTCGAAGCGATGCGTGCCCGTTCCACGCCGGTCCTCTGGCTTAACCTCGACTACCTCAGTGCCGAAGACTGGGTGGAGGGCTGCCACGGCTTGCCGTCGCCGCAGCCCAATGGCCTGCGCAAGGTGTTTTTCTTCCCGGGCTTTACCGAGAAGACAGGCGGGTTGCTGCGCGAGGCTTCGTTGCTGGCGCAGCGGCAGGCTTTCGAGCAATCTGCACAGGCGCGAGCCGCCTTCCTGCAAGGGCTGGGTGTAGACGTGCAGGCCGAGGCGCAACTGGTCTCGCTGTTCGCCTATGAAAACCCGCAACTGGGCAGCTGGCTCGACGCATTGGCCACCGACACCTGCGCCACCCATCTGTTGGTACCGCAAGGCCGTATTCTCCCGGACCTGGCCAATTGGCTGGGCGAGCCGGGGCTCAAGGTCGGTGACGTGTTCCAGCGGGGGGCGCTGAGGGTGCAGATCTTGCCGTTCGTCAGCCAGGACGACTATGACCGCCTGCTGTGGAGCTGCGATTTCAATGCCGTGCGCGGCGAAGACTCGTTCGTGCGTGCGCAGTGGGCCGGCCGGCCGATGCTCTGGCACATCTACGTGCAAGAGGAAAACGCCCACTGGGAAAAGCTCGACGCGTTCCTGCGCCTTTATCGACAGGGCCTGTCGGACGCTGCCGGCGAGGCGATGGTGGCATTGTGGCGCGCCTGGAACATGAACCACGATATGCACCAGGCCTGGCGAGGGGCCCGTAAACACTGGCCGGAACTGCAGCAGCATGCCCGTGAGTGGGCGGCGCGCCAAGCCGCTCGGCCGGACCTCGCCAAGGCGCTGGTACAGTTTTACCGAAATTGGCTATGATATGCGGCCTCGATTTTTATAAATCCATCCAGATTCGGATACTTCGTAATGAAAACTGGTAAAGAACTGAAACCCGGTACCGTACTGCGGATCGACAACGACCCGTGGCTGGTTCAGAAAGCCGAGTTCACCAAATCGGGTCGCAACAGCGCGATCATGAAGACCAAGCTGAAAAACCTGCTGACCGGCTACAAGACCGAAACCGTTTACGGTGCGGACGACAAGCTGGACGACGTGATCCTGGATCGCAAAGAAGCGACCCTGTCGTTCATCAGCGGTGACTCGTACACCTTCATGGACACCACCGACTACACCATGTACGAACTGAACGCCGAAGACATCGACGCCGTTCTGCCGTACATCGAAGAAGGCATGGAAGACATCTGCGAAGCCGTCTTCTTCGAAGGCCGTCTGGTATCGGTCGAGCTGCCGACCACCATCAGCCGTCAGGTTGTCTACACCGAGAACGCTGCGCGTGGCGACACCTCGGGCAAGGTCATGAAGCCTGCCAAGCTGAAGAACGGTACCGAGATCCAGGTTGCCGACTTCATCCAGATCGACGAGTGGATCGACATCGACACTCGCGACAACAGCTTCAAGGGCCGTTCCAAGAAGTAATTCTTCTTGTGATGTGCACAAAAAACCCGGCCTCGGCCGGGTTTTTTTGTGCCTGTGTTCAGACCGTTACATGCAGCCTTACATCCACATTGCCGCGGGTAGCGTTGGAATAAGGGCACACCTGGTGCGCCTTCTCCACCAGCCCTTCGGCTTCGGCCTGGGCCAGGCCCGGCAGGTTGATGTGCAGGTCGATATCCAGGCCGAAGCCACCGGGGATCTGGCCAATGCCCACCTTGGCGGTGATCGAAGCGTCGCCAGGCAGTTGCTTTTTCTCCTGGCCGGCGACGAATTTCAGTGCGCCGATGAAGCAGGCCGAATAGCCGGCCGCGAACATTTGCTCAGGGTTGGTGCCGTCACCGCCCGCGCCGCCCAGTTCCTTGGGGGTGCTCAGCTTGACTTCCAGCTTGCCGTCGCTGGAGCGGGATTTACCGTCGCGACCGCCAGTGGAGGTGGCTTCTGCGATGTACAGCGGAGTGACCTTGTGCATATTGAGCCTCGCTAGTGTGCTGTGCGCCCCGTGTGTATGCCGGGTGCATCGGGTGGGTACGGGATTTAAATTAGCGCGCAATTAGTTAGTGCGCAAGATAAATCTTCACCGCTCGTCCGAACGGGCATTGCACAGCATAGCCGTCAGAGGTTCTTTTGCAGGCTGTCGCGCAATTCCAGCAGGTCTGCCTGTAGTTGTTGCAGGCGCTCCAGGCTGCGGCCGCTGGCCTTGAGAATGCACGGCGGCACCTCTTTGGCCTGCTGCTGAAGGGCGCGCCCCTTGTCGGTCAGTTGCACCAGCACCACCCGTTCATCCTCGCGGCTACGGGTTCGCTTGAGCAGGCCTTCGCTTTCCAGGCGCTTGAGCAATGGCGTGAGTGAGCCGGGGTCGGTGAGCAGGTGCTGGCTGATCTCGCCCACGGTCAGGCCGTCCTGTTCCCACAGCACGAGCATGGCCAGGTACTGCGGGTAAGTCAGGCCCAGCGCCTGCAGCAGTGGCTTGTAGACTTTGGTCATCAGCAACGAGGTGGAGTGCAGGGCGAAGCAGACCTGGTTGTCCAGCAGCAGCTCGTCGCAAGAAGCTTGGGTGTCGGCGTTCATGCAGGTCCTTGAATGTGATCAATGGGGAAATCTAGCACGCTGAAGGTTTGCGCGCTCATTGCCATCGCAGCTCACTTCGCAGTGCCAGGTCCCACGGGGGGATCGGGCTGAAGCGGCTCTTGAGGAATTCGAGCAGCAAGCGGCTGCGAGAGTTCGTTTCATGTGCCAGGCGCAGCGCATAAATACCGCTGGTCTCTGCCGCGGGCAGGCCGTTGTCGCAAAAAAGCGGCACCAGTTCGCCACGCAGCAGGTACTCGCTGACCAGCCAGGTCGGCAGGTGGGCAATGCCCAGGCCGGCAAGCGCGCCGAACAGCAGCGTTTCAGCATTGTTGGCGGCCATGCGCATCCGCGAGGGCCGGTACAGCCGTGATTGCCCATCGACGTTGAAGCGCCAGGCGAACGGCGGTGCCAGGCCGTCCCAGTCCAGCCCGTCGTGGTCGGGCAATTCGCTGGGGCAGGCGGGTATGCCGCGGCTGGCCAGGTAGGCGGGGCTGGCGCAGGCGACGCGGACCATGTAGGCCAGCGGTGTGGCGACCAGGCGGGTATCGGCCAGAGGGCCTGCACGCAGCACCAGGTCGACTTCGCCCAGGTGGCTGCCGTGCAGGTCGACGAAGCTGTCGATCAGGCGCAGGTGCACATCAAGGCCAGGGTAGGCCACCAGGAAGTCGGCAATGGCCGGCGCCAGGTGGCGGCGGCCGAAGGCGGCAGGGGCGTCGATACGGATCAAGCCCTCCGGTGCACTGCTCAGGGACACGGCCTCGGCGCGGGCCAGGCGCAGTTCCTCGATGATGCGCCGGGCGCGCTCGGCGAAAGCGTTGCCTGCAGGCGTGGCGCGCACCGCATGGGTGCTGCGGGTGAACAGGCGGCTGCCCACGGCGCTCTCGAGGTTGTCGATGCGCCGGGCGACGGCGGAAGGGGTGAGTGGATGGCGCCGGGCGGCAGCGGAAAAACTGCCGGTCTCCAGCACATCGAGGAACAGGCTCAGTTGATCGGTCAGGGTGTCAGGGCTCATGGCTGCCTTGCTTTTGCATGAATCGCACAGCCATTGTGCGTTGCTGTGCGTTTCCCCGCCAGAGGGTAATCGTTAGCATGCTCGCATTGTTAACGCAGGCGGATGAGGCCCTGATGATCGAGTGGTTGTTGTATATCGTGCTGGGCGCAGCCTTGGGCACCATGGGTGGGTTGTTCGGCATTGGCGGCGGGTTGATCGCCATCCCGGCGCTGGGTGTGCTGTTCGGGCTCGATCAGCAATTGGCCCAAGGCACGGCCTTGGTGATGGTGGTGCCGAACGTGTTGCTGGCGCTGTGGCGTTATCACCAGCGCAACCGCATCGAGTTGCGCCATGCCTTGCCGTTGTCGGTGTGCAGCTTGGTGTTCGCCTGGTTGGGCTCGATCTGGGCAGTGGGTATCGATGCGCAGGCCATGCGCCTGGGCTTCGTCGGCTTTCTGGTGGCGCTGGCCCTGTGGAACGTGGCGCGTCTGTTTATCAAGGCTGCTCCGGCAAGCCCGGAGCTGCGCCATCCCTGGCCCTGGCTGGGAGTGCTGGGTTGCTTCAGTGGAACCATGGGCGGTTTGTTCGGGGTGGGCGGCGCGGTGGTGGCCACGCCGATCCTGACCAGCGTGTTCGGCGCCACGCAGGTGGTGGCGCAAGGGCTGTCGCTGGCGCTGGCGGCGCCGAGCACCATGGTGACCTTGCTGACCTATGGCGTGCACCACAGTGTCGACTGGGGTGTGGGGATACCGTTGGCGGTAGGCGGCCTGCTGAGTATCAGCTGGGGAGTGCGGCTGGCCCATGCGCTGCCGGAGAAGGTGTTGCGGGCGATGTTTTGTGTGTTTTTGGTGGTGTGCGCGGTGATGCTGGGCTTTGAGCTTTAGGGTGTGGCGTATGGCACAGCCATTACTGGAAGCCTTCGAGGATGTAGTCGGCCATGCAATCGGTGATCGGTGACTGGCTTTGTGCATTGCGCAGCAGCATCACATTGGCCACCGGCAGCTCTGGCAAGCCGTCCTGCTCGCCCAGGATGCGGATATTGCCGCCAATCAGGCTCTGCAACTGCGCCGTCACTGCCAGCCCTGCCGTGACGATGGCGAAGATCGCCGCTAGGCTCGGGCTGGTGTAGGCGATGCGGTAGTCGATGCCTTGGGCCTCCAGGGCATTGCAGGTCCAGGCGCGGCAGAAGCAGTCGGTGTTGAACAGTGCGAGCGGCATGGGCCGTTGCTCCTGTGGGCAAAAGCTTTCGGCGGCGGCCCACACCAGGCGTTCCTGGCGCAGCAACTGGCCAACCTCGTTGCCGGGCTCGCGGGTGACGATGGTCAGGTCCAGGTCCTGGCGCAGCATCAGGTGTTTCGACGAATCACAGTGCACCTCCACCTGCACCAGCGGGTAGGCCTGGGCGAAACTCGACAGGATGGTCGGCAAGAACCGCATGGCGTAGTCGTCCGGTGTGCCGATGCGCACCAGGCCGACCATGTGCGGCATGCGCAAGGTGTTGAACACTTCGCCATGCAGCTTGAGGATGCGCCGTGCGTAGCCCAGCAGTACCTGGCCCTCGGCGGTCAGGCGCACCTGGCGGCCGTCGCGCTCGAACAGTTGGCGCTGCAGGACGTCTTCCTCCAGGCGTTTCATCTGCATGCTGACGGCCGACTGGGTGCGGTTGACCACTTCGCCGGCGCGGGTGAAGCCACCTTGCTCGGCAATGGCGACAAAGGTGCGCAGCACGTCGGCATCGAGGCTTTGGTAGTGGGACATTGCATCAATCTCCTAGATGCATGGCATAAGAAACATTCGTTGGATTGATCTTAAGCCCGGCGCGAGACTGAAGCCATCAACACGGAGGGCTTCACGATGAAAGGTCATGTCAGCAGCATTCAGCACCCAGCCTTTTCCCTTAACCACCTGTGGCATGCGGCCTTGCAGCGCCCGGCTCGCTGGTTGGAGCTGTACCGCCAGCGTCGGGAGCTGGCCAGTCTCAGCGATGCGACGTTGCAGGATCTGGGGTTGAGCCGGGCAGATATCCAGCAGGAGGCAGAGCGGCCATTCTGGGATGATCCGCTGCGTAAATGAGGGTGGGCCGTGATGCGCCGCAGGGGCGGCGCTCGGTCTTGAGAACGCTGAAGGGCTGCGACAGGCAGTTACCTCAACGGCGTACCTGCTTGAGCGTTTCGGCAATCAAAAACGCCAGCTCCAGCGACTGGTCGGCGTTCATGCGGGGGTCGCAGTGAGTATGGTAGCGATCCGACAGCCCATCTTCGGTAATCGGCCGTGCGCCACCGATGCACTCGGTAACGTTCTGCCCGGTCATCTCGATGTGAATGCCGCCCGCATGGCTGCCTTCGGCCTGGTGCACCTGGAAGAACTGCTTCACCTCATCGAGAATCTGCGCGAAGTCACGGGTCTTGTAGCCGCTGCTGGCCTTGATGGTATTGCCGTGCATCGGGTCCGAGCTCCACAGCACCTTGCGCCCCTCGCGCTCGACGGTGCGGATCAGCCCTGGCAGGTGCTCACCGACCTTGCCGGCGCCCATGCGCACGATGAGGTTGAGGCGCCCAGGGTCGTTGGCCGGGTTGAGCGTATCGATCAGGCGGATCAGCTCTTCAGGGTTCATGCTCGGGCCGACCTTGACCCCGATCGGGTTGTGCACCCCGCGCAGGAACTCCACATGTGCGCCATCGAGCTGGCGGGTGCGGTCGCCGATCCACAGCATGTGTGCCGAGCAGTCGTAGTAGTCGCCGGTCAGGCTGTCCTGGCGCACGAAGGCTTCTTCGTAGTTCAGCAGCAGTGCCTCGTGGGCGGTGAAAAAGCTGGTTTCGCGCAATTGCGGGGCGCTGTCCAGGCCGCAGGCGCGCATGAAGGCCAGGGTCTCGTCGATGCGGTTGGCCAACTGGTGGTATTTGTCGGCCAGCGCCGAATTGGCGATGAAGTCCAGGTTCCACTTGTGCACCTGGTGCAGGTCGGCGAAACCGCCTTGGGCGAAGGCGCGCAGCAGGTTGAGGCTGGCGGTGGCCTGGTGGTAGGCCTGCAGCAGGCGGTCGGGGTCCGGTACGCGGCTTTTTTCGTCGAAGCCGATACCGTTGACGATGTCGCCGCGGTAGGCCGGCAACGTGACGTTGCCGATGGTTTCGTCACCCGATGAGCGTGGCTTGGCGAACTGGCCGGCCATGCGCCCGACCTTGACCACCGGGCAGCCGGCGGCGAAGGTCATGACGATGGCCATCTGCAGCAACACTTTGAAGGTGTCGCGGATCTTCGCCGCCGAGAACTCGGCGAAGCTTTCGGCGCAGTCGCCGCCCTGCAGCAGGAAGGCGCGGCCTTCGGTGACCTCGGCGAACTGCCTGCGCAGCTCGCGCGCTTCCCCGGCGAACACCAGCGGCGGGTAGCTGGCCAAGGTCTGCTCGACCTTGAGCAGATGCGCGGCATCGGGGTAGGTCGGTTGCTGCTGGATCGGCAGGGCACGCCAGCTGTCAGGGCTCCACGGTTGGTTCATCACAGGCTCGGTCTTGTCGGTTATAGGCTGTCTGCCATGGTAACAGTTGGCGCTGAGCTTGTTGCATCGGGGGCGTTGGCGGACAATGCGCGTTTTTGCGCGGGCGGGTGGCAGGTTCATGGCGACGGAGCGGGAAGAACGGCTGTTGGCTCGGGTCGAGGATGCCTTTGGGGTCATCAGCGTGTATGAAGTGGATGATTACCGCTTCCTCGAATTTGGCGATGCCATCGAGCAAAGCTGCGTGTTCACGGCCGACCCCAGCTGGCTGGAGTACGACTATACCCGCGCCATGCTGGTCGGTGCGCTGTGCCACGAACAGCCTGAAAGCGCACTGTTTCTTGGCTTGGGCGCCGGCACCCTGACCCAGGCCTGCATGAAGTTCCTGCCGCTGGAAGACATCGAGGCCATCGAGCTGCGCCCGGATGTACCGCGCCTGGCCATGGAGTACCTGGGCCTGGACGACGACCCGCGGCTGTATGTGCGGGTTGGCGATGCCCTTGAGCTGCTGCCCACGGCGGAGAAAACCGACCTGTTGTTCGTCGACCTGTATACCGACCACGGCCCGGGTGTCGGGCATCTGGCCTGGACCTTTCTGGAAAATTGCCAGAAGCAGCTCAACCCCGGTGGCTGGCTGGTGATCAACCAGTGGGCTGGTGATGACGGCAGGCCGCTGGGTGCGGCGCTGTTGCGCGGGTTGTACCACCGGCATTACTGGGAGCTGCCGGTGAAGGAGGGCAATGTGATCCTGCTGGTGCCGGCGGACCTGGAGCAAACGCTGGACCTGGATGGGCTCAAGGGCAGGGCTGAAGCCTTGGCGCCACAGCTGGGGTACAGCCTGGAGGGGTTGATCAAGGAAATCCGCCCCGCAACGTGAAGGCCTGGCGCGGGCCCCCGGTAGGAGCGGCCTTGCGTCGCGAAAGGGTGCGAAGCGCCCTCGGGATTTTAGCGTCGCCGCATACATTGCCGGGTCCGCTTTGCGGCCCTTTCGCGACACAAGGCCGCTCCTACCGGGGCCGTGCCAGGCTTTGAGAGATAATCGTTTCAGCTATCGGCCATTGATGGCCTCGTACTGGCCCCAGGCCCGTGAAAATTTTCCACACTTCCCGCTATTAATTCGGGTATAGTACGCGCCGGTCTTTTAGCGGACCTCAAAATCAGGTGGTGCAAATCCTCCGAGTCCAGCTTCGGCTGCACGTCCGCTAGGCGGACCTTCCCAAGTTTTTCTTTTTCAATCGTTTTCGCAAATCCCCGCCGCCAGAGCTGCCTGGGTGACCATTTGGTCTTTCAAGGCATGTGCAGCTTTGGAGCATGGGTCTTTGCGGATGCACATAGAGGCAGACCCATGACCCAGGAAACCGGCGGATTCGCCGCTCTCGATCTCAATCCGAATATCGTTGCCGCTGTTCTGGCCACCGGCTACGAAGAGCCTTCGGCTATTCAGCATCAATCGATCCCGATCATCCTCGCCGGTCACGACATGATCGGCCAGGCGCAGACTGGCACCGGCAAGACCGCTGCCTTCGCCCTGCCGATCCTCAACAAGATCGACGTGAGCAAGCGCGAACCGCAAGCCCTGATCCTGGCGCCAACCCGTGAGTTGGCGCTGCAAGTAGCCACCGCTTTCGAAACCTACGCCAAGCAGATGCCGGGCGTTAACGTGGTGGCTGTATACGGTGGTGCCCCGATGGGCCCACAGCTGCGTGCCATTCGCAACGGCGCGCAAATCGTCGTGGCCACCCCGGGCCGTCTGTGCGACCACCTGCGTCGCGACGAGAAAGTCCTGTCCACCGTGCAGTACCTGGTGCTGGACGAAGCCGACGAAATGCTCAAGCTGGGCTTCATGGATGACCTCGAAGTGATCTTCGATGCCATCCCGGCCAGCCGTCAGACCGTACTGTTCTCCGCTACCCTGCCGTCGTCGATCCGCTCGATCGCCGAACGTCACCTGCGTGAACCCAAGCACGTCAAGATCCAGAGCAAGACCCAGACCGTCACCGCGATCGACCAGGCTCACCTGATGGTGCACGCCGACCAGAAGATCCCGGCTGTTCTGCGTTTGCTGGAAGTGGAAGAGTTCGACGCGCTGATCGCCTTCGTGCGTACCAAGCAAGCCACCCTGGACCTGGCCGCCGCCCTGGAAGCTAAAGGCTACAAGGCTGCTGCGCTGAACGGCGACATCGCCCAGAACCAGCGTGAGCGCGTCATCGACTCGCTCAAGGATGGCCGCCTGGACATCGTCGTCGCCACTGACGTCGCTGCCCGTGGTCTGGACGTACCGCGCATCACCCACGTGTTCAACGTGGACATGCCGTACGACCCGGAGTCCTACGTGCACCGTATCGGCCGTACCGGCCGTGCCGGTCGCGAAGGCCGTGCACTGCTGCTGGTCACCCCGCGTGAGCGCCGCATGCTGCAGGTCATCGAGCGCGTTACCGGGCAGAAGGTTGCCGAAGCGCGCCTGCCGAACGCTCAGGCCGTGCTGGATGCGCGCATCAAGAAGCTGACCTCGAGCCTGGCGCCGCTGGTGGCCGAAGCAGAAGCCACCCACGGTGAACTGTTCGACCGCCTGACCGACGCCCTGGGTTGCAGCCCGCGTGCCCTGTCTGCAGCACTGCTGCGCAAGGCCACCAATGGCCAGGCGCTGGACCTGGCAGCGGTAGAGCGCGAGCAGCCGCTGGTACCAAGCTTCGCACCGCGCGGTGAGCGCCCGGAGCGTGGTGACCGTGCCGAGCGTAGCGACCGTGGTGAGCGCGAGCGTCGTGCGCCACTGCCGCTGGCCGAAGGCCGCGTGCGTTGCCGTACCGCGCTGGGTGCCCGTGACGGTATCGCCGCCAAGAACCTGCTGGGTGCGATCCTCAACGAAGGTGGCCTGGCCCGTGATGCGATCGGTCGCATCCAGGTGCGTGACAGCTTCAGCCTGGTCGAGCTGCCGGAAGACGGCCTCGAGCGCCTGCTGACCAAGCTCAAGGACACCCGCGTGGCTGGCAAGCAGCTGAAGCTGCGTCGCTACCGCGAAGATTGATCCTGGTGTAATGAAAAAATCCCCGGCTTAGGTCGGGGATTTTTTTTGCCTGCAGTTTTTTGGGGCTGCCATGCAGCCCTTCGCGACGCAAGGCCGCTACGGGCGATTCTTCAGTCGAAGCGATAGATGTCCATACCCAGCGCCCCCAGGGTAAACCCTTGGTGCACGATGCCAAATCTGCCCCCGGCCCCAAGGGCAAATAACAACGGCAAGAAATGCTCATCACTGGGATGGTTACGCAGCGCAAACGGCGCTTGTTGCTTGAAGTCCAGCAGCGCGGCCTGGTCGTCCTCGCTCAGCTTCTCCACCACCCAGTCACGAAACGCCAGTGCCCAAGGCGCGATCACGTCCGGCCCGGCATGCCAGTCCAGCTCGCCCAGGTTATGGGTGATGCTCCCGGACCCCACCAGCAACACACCCTCGCTGCGCAGCCCGGCCAATGCCTGGCCGACCTTGATTTGCAGCGCCGGCCCCATGTGGCTCGGTAGCGACACCTGAATCAGCGCAATGTTTGCGTCGGGATACATCAACGACATCGGCACCCAGGCCCCATGGTCGAATGGCCGCTGGGCATCCAGGCGAGCCGGCAGGCCGGCGGCGTTCAGCCGCTCGCTGACGTTCGCGGCCAGTAGCGCATGGCCAGGCGCAGGGTACTGGACGGCATACAGCGCTGCAGGAAAGCCGTAGAAGTCATGCCAGGTTTCTGGGTGCGGGTTGCCGGTCACCAGCAGCTCTTGGCTTTCCCAGTGCGCCGAAACCACCACGATCGCCTTCGGGCGTGGCAGGGCATTGGCCAGCCGGGCCAGCGCCGGCCCGCTGGCGCCGGGCTGCAGGGCGAGCATGGGGGAGCCGTGGGAAATGAACAGGCTGGGCAGCATGGTAGGGTCCTGAGGGGTAAGATGCAGTCATCTTCGATCAGTCACCGATCGATATCCAATATAAGATTTTTGCGCAACCGATCTAAAAACCAGGAGGAACTATGGAGCCGGCGTTCTGGCACCGAAAGTGGGCCGATAACCAGATCGGTTTTCACCAGGCTCAAGCCAACCCCTATCTGCAACGCTATTGGCCGGGGCTCGGCCTGGCTGCCGGTAGCCGGGTGCTGGTGCCGCTGTGTGGCAAGAGCCTGGACCTGGCCTGGCTGGCGGGGCAGGGCTATCGCGTGCGGGGTATCGAACTGTCGCGCCGGGCGGTGGAGGACTTTTTCCAGGAGCAGGGGCTGCAGGCGCAGGTCCGGCAACAGGGGGCGTTCGAGGTCTGGTGCAGTGGTGAGGTGGAGCTTTGGTGTGGCGATTTCTTCGCCTTGCGCGCCGAGGATGTGGCCGATTGCGTGGGGCTGTATGACCGGGCTGCCTTGATTGCCCTGCCACCGCAAATGCGTGAGCGTTACATGGGCTTGCTTTCGCGAATGCTGCCTGGGGGTAGTGGGCTTCTGGTGACCCTGGACTACGAGCAGAAACTGTTGGAGGGGCCGCCGTTTTCGGTCGCCGACGAGGAAGTGCGGCGTGGGTTTGCCGGGTGGCAGGTGGAGGAGGTGGAGGCGCGAGACGTGATAGGGGAAAGCCCTAAGTTCTTGCAGGCGGGGGTCAAACGCCTGGTGGAGCGGGTGTATCGCGTACGGTTCTGATTTGGGTTTGCCTGTGCCGGCCCTATCGCCGGCAAGCCGGCTCACAGATACCCCGCAGTTCTGAGGATTTGTGATTTACATGTGCGGGCCGGCTGCATGAGAAAGGGCGACCGAAGTCGCCCTTGCTTGTTGGCAGAGAATCAGCCGCGGCGGCGCAATGCCTCGATGCGCTCTTCCAGCGGCGGGTGGCTCATCAGCAGGCCGGCCAGGCCGTGCTTGAGGCCGCCATTGATGCCGAAGGCCTTCATGGTGTCGGGCATGTGCACCGGCAGACCTTGCTCGACGCGCAGGCGCTGCAGGGCGCCGATCATCGCGGCGGTGCCGGCCAGTTGCGCACCGGCTTCGTCGGCGCGGTATTCGCGGCGGCGCGAGAACCACATGACGATCATGCTGGCGAGGATGCCCAGGACCAGCTCGGCGACGATGGTCGCCACGTAGTAGGCAATGCCCTGGCCTTCTTCGTTCTTGAAGATCACCTTGTCGACGAAGTTGCCGATGATGCGGGCGAAGAACATCACGAAGGTGTTCACCACGCCCTGCACCAGCGCCAGGGTGACCATGTCACCGTTGGCCACGTGGCCGATCTCGTGGGCCAGCACGGCGCGCACTTCATCAGGCGAGAAGCGCTCCAGCAGGCCCTGGGACACGGCTACCAATGCGTCGTTGCGGTTCCAGCCGGTGGCGAAGGCGTTGGCCTCGTAGGCCGGGAAGATACCCACTTCGGGCATCTTGATGCCGGCTTCGCGGGACAGCTCTTCGACCGTCTGCAGCAGCCACTGCTCGTGGCGGGTACGCGGCTGGGAGATGATCTGGGTGCCGGTGCTCATCTTCGCCATCCACTTGGAGATGAACAGCGAAACGAGGGAGCCGGCGAAGCCGAACACGGCGCAGAAGACCAGCAGGCTGCTGAGGTTGAGGTCAACCCCGTTGGCGGCCATGAACCCGTCGAAGCCGAACAGGCTCAGGGTAATGCTTGCAACCAGCACCACCGCAAGGTTGGTGGCTACAAACAACAGAATGCGCATCATGGTTGTTACGTTCTCCTGACGGATGAGTGTGTTGCGTATGCGGGGTATATAAGGGGCCGGACGCGCTGATTCAATCGGGGGACTATTTCAAACTGTGTACGGCGGAGTATGGCAGAGGATCTGGCGGGGGCATTGAGCTAGAGCGTTGCAGGATGTAAGAAAGGTTATGTGGGGTTGCAGGGGGCTGCTTTGCAGCCCAATCGCCGGCAAGCCGGCTCCCACAGGTACACCACAGTTCTGAGGACCTGTGCTGTTCTGTGGTAGCCGGCTTGCCGGCGATGAGGCCGGTACTTACTGCGAATACGTGCGCAGGAAGTTGCCAATCCGGCCAATCGCAGCCTCCAGGTCATCCACCCGTGGCAAGGTCACCACGCGGAAGTGGTCCGGCCACGGCCAGTTGAACGCCGTGCCCTGGACGATCAGCAGCTTCTCAGACAGCAGCAGGTCCAGCGCGAACTTCTCGTCGTTGAGGATCGGGCAGACTTTAGGGTCGATCCGCGGGAAGGCATACAGCGCACCCATCGGCTTGACGCAGCTCACCCCTGGGATGTCATTGAGCAGCTCATAGGTGCGGTTGCGCTGCTCCAGCAGCCGGCCCGGCGGCAGCACCAGGTCATTGATGCTCTGATAGCCGCCCAGCGCAGTCTGGATGGCGTGCTGGGCCGGCACGTTGGCGCACAGGCGCATGTTGGCCAGCATGTCGATGCCTTCGATGTAGCTCTGGGCGTGGTGCTTGGGCCCGGAGATGATCAGCCAGCCGGAGCGGAAGCCCGCCACCCGGTACGACTTGGACAGGCCGTTGAAGGTCAGGCACAGCAGGTCCGGGGCCAGCGACGCGGTGCTGATGTGCACGGCCTCGTCATAGAGGATCTTGTCGTAGATCTCGTCGGAGAACACCACCAGGTTGTGCTGGCGTGCCAGCTCCTGCATGCCCAGCAGCAACTCTTTGGAATAGACGGCGCCGGTCGGGTTGTTCGGGTTGATGATGACCAGGGCCTTGGTATTCGGGGTGATTTTGGCCTTGATGTCTTCAAGGTCAGGGAACCAGTCGGCCTGCTCGTCGCACAGGTAATGCACCGGCTTGCCGCCAGCCAGGCTCACCGCGGCGGTCCACAGCGGGTAGTCGGGGGCCGGGATCAGCACTTCGTCGCCGTTGTTGAGCAGTGCCTGCATCGACATGACGATCAGCTCGGACACACCATTGCCCAGGTAGATGTCCTCGATGGTGACGCCTTCGATTTCCTTCTGCTGGCAGTACTGCATCACCGCCTTGCGCGCGCTGAACAGGCCTTTGGAGTCGCTGTAGCCTTGGGCGGTGGGCAGGTTGCGGATCACATCCTGGAGGATTTCGTCCGGCGCTTCGAAGCCAAACGGCGCCGGGTTGCCGATGTTCAGCTTGAGGATGCGGTGGCCTTCCTCTTCCAGGCGTTTGGCGTGCTTGAGCACCGGGCCGCGAATGTCGTAGCAGACATTGGCGAGCTTGTTCGATTTGCTGAACTGCATGATGTGATCCCGATTGAGAATACGCGGTGCGCCGCCGTCGAAAGGTTTGAAAGGGCGGGGCGCGGGTGCCAGACTTGAGGCCTTGCACACGAAGCCAACTAATATACGTGCCACCCGCGCTACGGAAAAGACGGCGCGAGGTGAAATTCAGCCTGCCGAGGTCCCTACATGCAAAAGATCGACAAAACCCTTGAACAATGGCGTGCGATGCTCGACCCGGAGCAGTACCAGGTGTGCCGCCTCAAAGGTACCGAGCGGCCGTTTACCGGCAAGTACAACAGCGAAAAGCGTGCGGGTACCTACCATTGCATCTGCTGCGACCTGCCGCTGTTCGATTCGAACACGAAATTCGACTCTGGCTGCGGCTGGCCGAGTTTTTACGCGCCGATCGAAGACAGCGCGATGATCGAGACGCGCGACACCTCCCACGGCATGATCCGCACCGAGGTGACCTGCGCGCAATGTGACGCCCACCTGGGCCATGTGTTCCCCGACGGCCCGCCACCGACCGGCCTGCGTTACTGCATCAACTCGGTGTGCCTGGACTTCAAACCGCGTGACGGAGCCTGACCATGGCTGAATCGATGCTGGACATCCCCTGCGTGACCTTGGCCGGTGAGCGCAAGGTGCTGGGCGACTTTGCAGGCAAGGCGCTGCTGGTGGTCAATACCGCCAGCCAGTGCGGCTTCACCCCGCAGTACAAGGGGCTGGAGCACCTGTGGCAGCTTTACCGCGAGCGTGGCCTGGTGGTGCTGGGTTTCCCGTGCAACCAGTTCGGCAAGCAGGAGCCGGGGGAGGCGCGGGAGATCGCGCAGTTCTGCGAGCGTAATTTCGGCGTGAGTTTCCCGCTGTTTCGCAAGGTCGAGGTCAACGGCCCGGGGGCCCACCCGCTGTTCGTCGAGCTCAAGCAGCGTGCGCCAGGCCTGCTCGGGTCGCAGAAGATCAAGTGGAATTTCACCAAGTTTTTGTTCGAACCGGCCAGCGGCAAGGTCACGCGCTATGCGCCAACCACCAAGCCGCAGGCACTCGAGGCCGATATCGAGCGCCTGCTCAGCCGCTGAGCGGCACCCAGTGGTCGATCAGCGCCAGTAGTTCTTCACGCCGGAACGGCTTGGCCAGGTAGTCGTTCATGCCCGCCGCCCGGCAGCGCTCGCGCTCTTCGGGCATGGCGTTGGCGGTCAGGGCAACGATCGGCAGTTCTGGCCAGCGGCCGCTCTGGCGGATGCGTCGGCTGGCCTCGTAGCCGTCCATCACCGGCATGTTGCAGTCCATCAACACCAGGTCGAAGTCTTCCTGCTCGAGCCATTCCAGCGCCTCGACGCCCTGGGTGGCCACCTGCACCAGGCAGCCGAGCTTGGCCAGCATGCCCTTGGCCACCAGTTGGTTCACCGGGTTGTCCTCCACCAGCAGAATGCGCGCCCGGCCGTCGGTGGCGGTGAGTGCGGGGATGGCCAGCGGGTGTTCGGGTGCATGGCCCTGCAGGGTGCGGCGCAGTGTCTGATACAAGGCATTGCGTGCCAGGGGGCGGGCCAGCTGATGCAGCGGGGCCAGTTGCGCCGCCTGTTCTGGCGACAGGAAATTGCCGTAGGCCGTCACCAGCAGGATCGGTGCTGTCAGCGCAGGGCGCAGCTGGAACAAGTGGTCCAGGTCGTCGGTGATCAACAGGTCGATGGTGGCGCCCGCCAGTGCCTGGGCACTGTCATGCCTTGAGTAGCTCAGGCCCCAGCGCGGCAGCACGTCCTGCAGCAGTTCGCCAAGGCCGCTGGCGGCGTTGCTCAGCGCCACCACGCGGCCCTCCAGCGGCGCAGGTGCAATGGCCTCGGTGTGGGTGGTCAGCGGTAATTCGGCGCTGAAGCAGCTGCCCAAACCTGGTTCGGAGCGGATGTGCAGGTGGCCCTGCATGGCTTTGCACAGGTTGCGGGTCAGTGCCAGGCCCAGGCCCGTGCCGCCGTATTGGCGGGTAATGCCGGCGCCGGCCTGTGTGAACGGCTGGAAGATGCGTGCCTGTGCATCTTCGGCAATGCCGATGCCGGTGTCGCGCACTGCCAGGCGCACGCCGCCGACGATGGTGGTCAGGCACACGTCGACGCGGCCGAACCGGGTGAACTTGAGGGCATTGGACAGCAAGTTGCTCACTACCTGGCGTACCCGGGTCGGGTCGCCCAGTACCGAACTTGGGAAGTCACTGGCGATCAGGCAAGTCAGCTCGACGCTTTGCGCGGCGTTCTGCGATAACAGGTTGGCGGTGTCCTCCACCATCGCGCCCAGGTCGAAGGGGATGCGTTCGAGTTCAAGCTGCCCGGCATCGAACTTGGACAGGTCGAGAATATCGTTGAGCAGTTCCACCAGCACCTTGCCCGAGTCGTGGGCAATCGACAGCTGCTGGCGCTGCTCACTCTCCAGCGGGCTGTCCAGGGCCAGGGCGATCATGCCGAGCATGCCGTTGAGCGGGGTGCGAATTTCATGGCTCATGTTGGCCAGGAACGCCGCTCGGGCCTGGGCCATGTCCAGGGCGCGCTGACGGGCTTGCTCCAGCTCCTGGTTGGACTGGCTGAGGCGGCTGTTGCTGGCCTTGAGCTCTTCGGTGCGGGCCGAAACGATGTCTTCCAGCTCGTTGAGGTACTGGGTCAGGCGGTTTTCGGCGGTGCGCCGTTGCTGGATTTCTGTAGCCATGCTGACCAGTTGCTGGTTGGCGACCTTTACCAGCACGCCGATTTCATCGAGTTCGTGGCCGGGAGGGCAGTCAAGGCGGGTTTGCCCGGGGTGGCGGGGGTCGCGGCCGCTGAGTGCGCCGATCACTTTCACCAAGGGTTTGGTCAGCATCATGTAGAACAGTGCCAGGAGGATGCCGGTGAGCACCAGGCTGCGGGCAAAGCCGTTGAGCAGCGTGACCCCGGCGCGGTCCAGGAAGCGGCTGCCGAAGGCGAAGGTGTCGACGTCCAGGTACAGCGTGCCGAGGTACTCTTCGGGCATATGGGTAAGGAACAGGCGCTCCTGGAACTGGCGCTGTTCGCCGAACAGAAAATCGCTCAAGGGCCGGTAGCTGTCCTGCAGCCGGACGCGTTCGACATCGGCCAGTACGGTTTCGTTGTTGTCGATCAAGCGCGCGCGGAACACGGCCGGTGACTGCAGCAGGCCCCGGGTCAGTTCCAGGGCCAGTTCCGAGTCGATGTTATAGGCGATGCGCGAGGCCGGGTTGTGGCTGATTTGCAGCAATGCTTGCACTTCACGGTTGATGGATGCGTCTTCGCTGGCATAATCGATGCCGATCTGGATGAGACTGAGCAATGTTCCCAGGATGAAGCCGACCAGGACTGTCAACCGGGCTTGCTTGTATGACAGGCGATTGGTGAACTTGATATCCATGAGCCCCGAGCCGGTTTCACGTCCCTTGCGCTGCGCAAGCATAGCCGATCAGCCACGGCTGCTGGTGGGCCTGTCGCACATTCAGCTTCAAATCTCACCTGTCTTGCTAGGAGTCGTCATGGACGCCCGCTTGAATGCTTTTCTGGAACGCGCAGAGTCCGTGCTGGCGCGCCTTGAGCCGCTGTTGCCGGCACCGCGTGCGGACATCGACTGGAACACTACGCTGGCCGCCCGCTGGCAGCGCGATGGCCGTACCGGCTACTTGATGCCGCTGCAAGTGAGCCTGGACATCCGCCTGACCGACCTGATCGGCGTCGACAAGCAACGTGACCAGCTGGGCCGCAATACCCATCAGTTCATCAATGGCCTGCCGGCCAACCATGCGCTGCTGTGGGGCTCGCGTGGTACGGGCAAATCGTCGCTGGTGCGCGCGCTGCTGGCCGAGCACGCCGCAGCCGGCCTGCGCCTGATCGAGATCGAGCGTGACCATCTGGCTGATTTGCCGCGTGTGGTCGAGCAACTGCAGAAGCTGCCGCAACGTTTTGTCCTGTTCTGCGACGACCTGTCGTTCGAAGCCGGGGAGGGCGACTACCGGGTGCTCAAGAGCGTGCTCGACGGCTCGCTGGAGCAGGCGCCGGACAACGTGTTGTTGTACGCCACCTCCAACCGCCGCCACCTGGTGCCGGAAAAAGAGAGTGACAACGAAAACTGGAAGCGCGTCGACGGCGAACTGCACCCCAGCGAGGCGGTGGAAGACAAGATCGCCTTGTCCGACCGTTTTGGCCTGTGGCTGTCGTTCTACCCCTTCACCCAGGAGCATTTCCTCGATGTGGTCGAGCACTGGATTGGCCAGCTGGCGCGCTCTGCCGGCCTGGCCTGGCAGCGTGACGAAGCACTCGACATCCTCGCCGTGCGCTGGGCTACCGGCCGCGGCAACCGTAATGGCCGTTGTGCCTACCAGTTCGCCCGTTATTGGGTGGGGCTGCAATTGTTGGAGCAGAAATAAATGATCGACCTCAATGCCAGTGGCGCCGGCCTCGACGGCTATGACCTGCTGGCTGCGCAAGTGCAGGCGCTGTTCGCCGACGAGCGTGACTTCATCGCCAATGCCGCGCAGTTTTCGGCGTTTTTGTACAACCAGGTGGACGACCTGAACTGGGCCGGGTTCTACCTCAACCGTAATGAAGAGCTGGTGCTGGGCCCGTTCCAGGGCCAGGTGGCTTGTGTGCGCATTCCGTTCAGCCGCGGCGTGTGCGGCGCAGCAGCGGCCACTCGGCAGACCCAGCGGGTGGAAGACGTGCACGCCTTCCCGGGGCATATTGCCTGTGACAGCGCATCCAATAGTGAGTTGGTGATTCCGCTGGTGAAGGAGGGCAGGCTGATTGGTGTGCTCGATTTGGACAGCCCGAAGCTGGCGCGCTTCAGTGAGGCGGACCAGCGGGGGCTGGAGCGGTTGGCGGCGGTCTTCCTGGAGTTGACCGACTGCTAGCCTGCGTTATCAGGGCTGCTGCGCAGCCCATCGCCGGCAAGCCGGCTCCTACAGGGGCTGCGCTGTATCTGTGGCTTGCCGGCGTTGTTCACATCAATCGTAGATGACCCGCTTTTTCCAGGTTTCTTCCTGGTCTGTCTTGAGCCCTTGGGTCAGTGCGTTTTCGTCATTCTCGGCCGGCTCCATCTGGTCCAGCACCTGGGCATTGGCCCGGGCCAGCAGTTTCTCCAGGTAGGTCAGCTGCTCTTCATACACCTTGGGTTCAGGCTGTTTGCGCAAATACTGCACACCGCGCTCGAACGCCAGGCGCGCCTGGCCTGGCTGCTCTTGCTGCAACGCCTGCTGGCCCAGGTTGTTGAAGAACTCGATGTGCAGCAGCACCAGCAGGTGGCGAATCTCCTTTACCCAATGCTTGCCCTCGGTCGTTTGCAGGACGTTCTCCTGGGTGGCCTTGACGATCTGCGTGTGCAAAGCCTCCAGCAAGAAGCGCACATCCTTGGCCTTGGCCTCGGTCAGGATCGGGGTGGGCGGGTTGTTCACCGGGATTCGCTCGCCTTGGGCAACCAGGCCTTCCAGTTCGGCGATGCGTGCTTTTAGTTCGGCATTGTTCTTGTCCAGCGCCAGTTGCCGCTGATCGAGGTTGAGCTCCAGGCGCGTGAGCAACAGCTTGAGCGCCGGGGTCATGAACTGGCCGGGGAAGGTCTCGGTGATTTCGCCACAGCGGCGTACGCGGTCGGCGAGTTCGATCTTCAGCCGCGCGCGCTCCAGTTTGCTGTTCTCGACCACGTTGTTGAGGTAGCCGATCACGATCAGCAACGCGATACCCGCAACGATGAGCAGTGTGATCAGAAGTGGTGTCACCGTTAACGCCTCATCAGGAAGTTTTACATTGAGAGTGTAGCGAACAGGCCAGCCAGGGCGCCACGTGACTCTGTGTCGGCTCGTCGCCGGATTTCTCCAGTGATGGCACTTTGCGTTCAGCCCGCCAGAAAATCAACGCCAATCCTTGGACGCACCTTTCGAGCAGCCTATATAGAGAGCGAAGTCATTGATTTAAATAAATTTCTAGAAAAGGGTTGACGACCTTTCAAGGCATCCATAGAATGCGCGCCACTTGCAGCGTAAAGCACACAGCGGAACGCGGCAGGGAGTGAAAGCAGGCAGTAATGCTTGTAGCGTGTCCCCTTCGTCTAGTGGCCTAGGACACCGCCCTTTCACGGCGGTAACAGGGGTTCGAGTCCCCTAGGGGACGCCATTTGCGGGAATAGCTCAGTTGGTAGAGCACGACCTTGCCAAGGTCGGGGTCGCGAGTTCGAGTCTCGTTTCCCGCTCCAGTTTCTCCGGCAGCGCCTCACGGCGGGGCAGGAAAAGAAAACCCAGGGTGAATCGTGAGGTTCAAATCTGGTGCACTGAAAAGTGTTGTGTGTCCCCTTCGTCTAGTGGCCTAGGACACCGCCCTTTCACGGCGGTAACAGGGGTTCGAGTCCCCTAGGGGACGCCATTTGCGGGAATAGCTCAGTTGGTAGAGCACGACCTTGCCAAGGTCGGGGTCGCGAGTTCGAGTCTCGTTTCCCGCTCCAGTTTTTAAAACTATGGCGTTCATGACGGTGTAGTAGGTTGTAAAAGTTTCAAATGCGGGAATAGCTCAGTTGGTAGAGCACGACCTTGCCAAGGTCGGGGTCGCGAGTTCGAGTCTCGTTTCCCGCTCCAATACAAAACGCACCAAGGAATTATAAATTTCCTTTGGTGCGTTTTTTTTTGCCTGCAAAATTGCGGGGCCATGGCTACCCGGCCAAGGCCGCCCCTTAGCGGTATTCGATGGTGAAGTTCAATGCGCCTTTGGCCTCGCCGGGAGTCACCGTTGCTTGGGTCTGATAATACCGGGCACGAAGATCGAGGCGCGTAATGCCGGGGCTAAGGGGCACCATATCCACGAACTCTTCGAGTTTCAGTGGGGTATTGTCGCTGCGCATCACCTGGATACCGATGCCGCTGGCGCTCGAGTCGGTGGTCAGGGTGAACAATCCCAGGTCACGGTCCACCGGCACCGAGCCGTCCACGCCGTCCAGGCGCATGAACGCACGGGCAACGCTGCCTGCCGGGTCGTCCTCGCAGTCGTTGAGGGTAATGTAGAAATCAACCGGATCGCTGGTGCTGCCCTGGCCTGTGAAGTCGGCAATGTCGTGGGTGCCAAGTGGTACCGGGTTGGCACTGACGGCATCGGCCCTGAGCGTGCACTGGGCCTGCTGGACTTGCCCGCCCAGGTTCAGTCTTACGGCATCCCCTACATCGCTGACGACACCCCTGACGACCTCCTGGTTGAATGAACTGACGCCAGGCGGTATGGGGCCGGTCTTGATCAAGGCCATGTACTTGATGGAGAGATTGGTCATTTCCATGAACGTGGGCCTCATGTCCCTCTGGTTTTCACCCACATAGGGAACGGCGCCGATACCACCGTCGTTTGCCTGGAACGAGTTGCTGGACGTTGCGTTGAGAAAGCCGCCCAGTTCCAGATAAAGGCCTACGCCCGGAATGGTGGTTTGTAACACTTTGCCCGTCACATCCTTCCCGTCGACGGGGGGGAAGGTACCGGGGGCGACAGGTAATGGCGTCCCCATAGTGGCGGTCAGGCTTAGTGTCCCGTCGTTGTCGCACTTCAAGGCAAAGCCGGGGCCTCGTACGCCAGTGTTAGTGGCTGAGTAGATTTTGCTACCCACGGGTGCATCGCGTGCCACCCATCTCACACCGGCGAGGTTGTGCGTGAACTGCAACGGGCCTGTGGTGGTTGGCCATTGGCATCCCAGGGCATGGGCCTGGCTTGACAGTGTCATCATCGTCGCCGCAGCAGCGAGGCCGATGAAATAACGCGAAAAGTGGGGCATGGTCGGTTCCTGTTGCAAGCCTGCGGCATCGTCGCACGGGCTGGGTCATGGGGTAGGGCAGCGCGAGGTCTGCAGGCGGTAGCCTTGCTCTTCTGGCATGGTTGCCGGGTCGATTTTCAACCGGCAACGCTGTTCGGCGCGGTCGCCCCAGCGCGCCTCCAGGGTTTGTGCCTGGGCATCTGTCGCAATCAGCGCCTGGCCAGCCTGGCCCACTACCGCCAGGTGCTTGCCCTGTTGGTCATTGACCTGGGTACCGAAGGGCAGCGGGCGGCCGTCGGTATGTTGCAAGGTCAGGATCAGGCGGCTGACCTGGCGTGCTTTGAAAGTTGCCAGAGCGACCGCGCCTCGGCGGGGGACAACCTGGGTGGCACCGTTTTCGATTTCCACATCCGGGCCGAGCTGGTCGGTTTGCAGGGTTACCTGGTTGACCCGGTAGGGGCGCATGTGTGGGGCGAGGATGTAGCCACTGCTGTCGGTGCTACCACCGGGCACGTTGTCGACACCAACGCCGGGCACATCGGGCACGTGCACCAGCGCAGTGGTCTCGCCCAGGTATTGCCCCAGCACGATGCCGCCGGCATGCGCCAACACCGCGCCACTGGCATTGACCGAAACGCTGCGGAACTCATCCGCTTCGGTGTAGCCGGCACCCACGTTTACCTTCTGCGTCTGGTAGCCCACTGACGCCGAGGCGGTCTTGTGCTGCTGTTCGTCGTTGGCCAGCGATGCCAGGTAGCTCAGGCGGTTGTCCTGCGAACCGCCGTTCAAGGTGGCGCGTTCGCTGAAGCGGCCATTGCTTTCCTGCACATCGAAACTTGCAGTCGTTGAGGTGCCCCAGCCCAGCGGGATGGTGACCCCCAAGCCAACGATACGGTCGCTGCCGCGGTCGTCACTCAACGACTGCGAGGCGTACAGGTTGATGCTGACCCGGCGGTACTGGGTATTGAACTGGAACTGGTACTGGCGCCGCTGGCGGTTGGTGCCCCAGTAATCGTCCTGGGAAAGGGTAAGGCTCATTGAGTTGCGGTTGCCGAACGTCTGGTAGATCGAGCTTTCCAGGCGGCTGCGGCGGTTGCCCTGATAGCGGCTGGAGGCATTGCGCTGCTGCACGGCTTCGTCAAACTCGCGATAGCCTTCGGTGGAGTAGCGGTAGCCGGCGAAGCGCAGGCTGGTGCCGGTCTGGAAGGCCTTGCCGTAGCGCACGGAATAACTTTGCCCTTGCACCTGGCCGCCTTGCTCGCCGAGGTCGGTACGCGCCTGGGTCACGTCCAGCGACACTGCACCAAGGGTGCCGAAGTCGCGAGCGATGCCAAGGTTGGCGGCATCGTAATACTCACTGCCCAACAGCCCGCCATACAGGGTGGTGCCCCACTGGCCGCCGCGGGCCAGGGTGGCTTGCCACAGTGCGGGGTTGTCGATGCCATCGGCGCCGTCATAGCGCCCGGCCACCAGGTTGTAGCGCCACACGCCTTCGCGCAGCAGGTTGCTGAGGGTGGAGTAGGGCTGGATGAAACGGCGCACTTGGCCATCGGCCTCGGTGAGGACGATTTCCAGGTCGCCGCTGCCGCCGCCGATGCCCAGGTCGTTGATTTCGTAAGGGCCGGCGGCAACGTAGGTGGAATAGATCGGGTAGCCGTTCTGCAGCACCTCCAGCTTGGCCCGGCTTTGAGCCACGCCGCGGATCACTGGCGCGTAACTTTGCATCACATCGGGCAGCATGCCCATGTCGGTGGCCAGCTGTACGCCTTTGATAGGCAGGCTGCGGAACACATCGCCGTTGCTGAAGGTTTCGCCCAGGGTCAGCGTGCCCCATTGGCCGGGTAGGTCGTGCTGGGCGTAGGTGTTGAAGTGCACCCAGTCCTGGCCTTCGCCGTCGTCGCGCCAGCTTTGGCTGCTGCGCAGTCGCCAGCCGCCCAGGTTGATTCCGCCGTTGAGGTACAGGTCCTGGTTGCTTCTGGATTTGCCGGTTTTGCCGCTGAAATGCTGCGCGGAGGCTTGGTAGCTGACGAAGGCGGCATTGATGCCGTTGTCCCAGCGCTCGGGTGCAACGCTGCCAGCCAC
The DNA here is from genome assembly GCF_044143025.1 of Pseudomonas sp. TR47. Lineage (NCBI taxonomy): Bacteria > Pseudomonadati > Pseudomonadota > Gammaproteobacteria > Pseudomonadales > Pseudomonadaceae > Pseudomonas > Pseudomonas sp. TR47. Next base: position 37,310 of record NZ_JBHFCS010000028.1, read on the forward strand.
ATCGCGGCGCAGGGCGATCTGCGGGATGGACAGCGCCAGCTGGAGTTGGCCGGGGTCCAGGTCATAGGTGGCGTCGGGCACGAGTACGGGCAGGTCGACGCAGCGCTCGTCGCTGGGCAGTGGCTCGGCCAGGCCCTGTTCACGCAGGCCCAGCTCTCGCAGCAGGCTGGCGCTGAGGCAGGGCTCCAGGCCCTTGCCGTCGCTGCGTTCACGGAAATCTATTTCATGCTTGCCCGCTGGGGCCAGGTTGACCAGCACTTCAACCTGGTAGCGGCCGGGCGCCAGGGTAGCTTGGGTGGCCAGTGTGCTCAGGGCGGCAACGCTGGCGTCGCTGGAGTGGCCTGGAGTTTGGCGCATGAAGTTGGGGTTGAATTGAACTTTTCTTTCATCGGATGTAGCGGGAGCGACAAGTGCGAATAGCAGGCTAATACTCGCACCAGATAAAATTAGAACTGAGTAAGGGCGTACAGGCAACCGCCGGTTTCGAGTGGCGTTACGCATAAGAAGGAACCGTTGGTTTGCGCCGGCTGATAGGCTCTGCAGCGCTCGCTGTTCAATTTGGAATGCAGCTTAAGAAGCAAGCCAGTTAAGGTGGCTGAAGATAGCGAGAACGACGGCTCATATTCTGTAGGGAAATTCCGATTTATTCGGCCTTTTATCTGGCTTCTTGTATGCGGTGGCGGCCTTCGGCGAAGGCCGCCTATAAAGTTATGAACCTAAGACAAATTTACCATTTCTGAAATCACGAAGTGTAGAGATTGGCTGCCACTTTCCTTTCCCATTTTTCCTGAAGCCGTCTTTGATCGCGCCTGTTTCTATAGTGTCTTCAACAGTTGGTGCTTTGGGGGCTGGGCTTGTAGTGATAGTGAAGGTTTCGTTAATTTGAGACGTATCCTGCACGATATTTGCAGGAAGAGAGGTTGTCGAGGGTTGGAGTGTAGATGACGAAAAACTTTCATCGAAGATAGGGTTCTTCCTGTAGATGAAGTTTTCTGGAAGGTTTAGTGTGGCAGCCTTTCTCGGGGCGACTTTTGTAATCTTTTTAATATTATTGGTGGTTCTGTACACGTTGACTGTCTTGTTGGTGGTGTTAAAAACGTTGGTAACCGTGGAAGTAACAACGTCGCTAGAGGCATACAACTTGCCTGGCAAAGTGGCGTTGACAGTTGCATCTGCTGCTGCCCTCGCCCCCAGCCGGCTATACCCCATGAGCCCCAACGTACTCAGCGCACTGGCCGTCCCCAGCCAGAACGCCCAGTCGTTAGCCGAAGCGCTCCCTGTCACCAGTGCCCCCACAGAAACCGCCGTAGCGGCCACGTCAATGGCAAGGCTGGCTGCGCCAAAGGCGAATGCCATGGTCAGGCCTACCGGCGGTAGGAACATGAAACTGACCACAGCAAAGACAGCACCCATGGCCACGCCAAGCCAGGATCGCCAGTCGGCCTTGGCCTTCAGTGGTTTGGGCGGGACGTACGGCGCCTCCGCGCTGTGCCGCATGCCGTAGTGGCCGCTGGGGTCGTGCCAGTTGACCGGGTTGCCGCCGCAGTACACATACGGGTTGATACCGGCATATTCTGGCGCCGCCGTGTCCGGGCTGTGGAAACGCATCAGCCCAGGGTTGTAGGCACGGTAGCCGCGCCCCAGCAGCGACCAGCCCAAGGCTAGTTCGCGGGCTTCGCCGTTGAAGCCGAGCAGGCCCACCAGTTGGTCGTTGTCCGGTGAATCGCCATAGGCGGTGTACGCGTTATCGTGCAGTTCATCACGGCTGCATTCACCCACCACACTGTTTGCCGCGTCGGTCGCGTACAGCCGGTTGTCTGCGGTTTGGCCTGGGCGTTGCAACCCCAGAGGGCGGTCGCCTGCGTACAGGTACTCGGTGAGCAAGTCGGCATCGCGTGTACTGCTTATCCGGTAGCCTTGGTAACGGCGCGACACTTCCGCGGCTTGCTCATGACGTACGCCGATCAGGTCGTTATGGCCGTCATAGCGGAAGCGATACAGGGGTTGCCCATCGCTGGCCCGTTGTACTTCGCTCAGGCGGCCATGGTCGTCGTACACCAGCTTGTTGCCTTGTTCGTCGTTCAACAGGTTGCCTTCGGCATCGTGGTCGAACACCTGGCTGGCCGGATAATCAGGCTGCAGGGAGTGCTCCGCCAGTTTCAGGATGAAGCCGTCGTAGGTATAGAAGGCTTCGTCCGATGCGTTGTCGGCAAAATCGGTGTAGCACTCGATGAGGTTGTTCAGTTCGTCGTAGACGAAGTACTGGCTCTTGATAGCCCGGCCAGCAGCGTTGCGCGGCAGGGTGGAACCTTGGCATTGGTGTTGCTCCAGCCGGTCGAGTGCATCGTAGTCGAAAGTTTCCACCAACAATTGTTCGCCGTCACGTGTGAGGGTGCGGGTACGCAGTTGGTCATCTTCCTGCCACTCCAGCGCGATGCTTTGGGTGAGAGTGGAGCCATCGGGTCGGGTGAGCGTTTGTTCGCGGTTGTTCTCTCGGCCAAGTTCGTCGTAAGTCTGCTCGCATACCAGTACCTGTTCGTTGGCCAGGTCCTGTGTCGTGGTTTTCCTCAGTCGCCCGAGCGTGTCGTACTCGAACGTTGCGACCAGGTCACCTTGCCGGGTCTGTTGCAGTTGCCCCAGGTCGTTGTAGTCGTGGATCACCTCAGCGCCGTCACTTTCGGTGTAGCCCAATGGCAGGCCCTGCAGCGAATTGCGATAGTTGCAGTGGTGGCCTTTGGCGTCCTGGCCCTGCCATTGGGTTTTCAGCAGGTAGCCTTGATCGGTGTAGGTATAGATGTGCTCGCCTTGTGCGTCGCTGGCCGTACTGATGGCCGAGGTTTTGGTGTCGTAATCGAACGTCGAACTTTTTACGGCGTCAACGTCGATCAGGTTGGGTTGGGCCGAGCGCGTGGGGCGGTAGTGGTAGGTGAAGGTGCGCTGCGCAGTGGTGCGGGTTTCTACCAGCGAGGTGTTGCGCTTGTAGGTGTAGGTTTCCTGTTGCAAACCAGCCTTCAGCGACTTTAACCGATCAAGGCCATCGTAATCCCGTTGCCAGGCAAGGGTGGGTTCAACACCTTTGCGGCGCTCGACCAGCAGTTGTTCGGCCAATGGGGCAGCACTGTGCAGCGCGAACTGGCTGAGCACCGCAGACTGATCGGGCCTTTCGGTACGGGCCACGCGGCCTTCGGCGTCGTAGGTGTACGTGCTGATACGTTTGACCAGGCGGTCGTTTCGTTTGAAGGTGTGTTCTTCGCTGATGCAGCGGCCAAGGCCGTCGTAGCTTGAATCATGCCGGCCAATGGCCTGGCCTGCGTCGTCCAGCCGGTACTGACTCGACAGTTTGTCGAAGCGATTGCTCTCGGTAACCTGCTGCTGCTGGCGAACACCACGTTTGTCCGGTGTTTCCATCCAGTGGGTGACGATGTCACCTGTTTCGCCAAATGGCGAGTATTCACAGTGCTGCGTAGCGCCGTTCGGCAAGGTGGTCTTGCGCAGCCGGCTCCAGGCATCGTATTCGAAGGTAGAGGTCAGCGTCAGGCTCTTGCCGTCATAGTAGTCGAAGGTGGTTTCTTCGCTCAGTTGGCCCAGTTCATCGTACTTGCGCTGCGCAACCACATTACGCTGCCGCGAATTGTCAGTACCCGGTGCGGTATCCGTGGCGTCCGTTTCGCGCTCTTCGGTCACCACCCGGCTGCAGCCATCGAAGGTGAGGAAGGTGCTCACGCCCGTACTCCCAGTGACTGACTGCCAGGCCAGTCCGGCAGCGCCTTCTTCAGGGTGGGTGACCAGCCCGTAGGCATGGATTACCTTGGCCTCGTCCACGCCCTGGCCTGGCGCCACGGTTTCCTCCATCACGCGGCCGAGCGGGTCGTAGCGGCGGCGAATGCTGTTACCCGTGTCATCTTCTTCGTACACGCTCTGGCCATGCAGGCCAGACACGGCCATGCTCGTGGCCTTCTGCATCAGGTCGAAGCCGGACACGGTTTCATCGGTCCAGTATTCCAGGCCATGTTCCTTGTCGACGACCTTGCGGTACTCCCATTCGATACGTGAAGTGCGGCTTTCAATGGCCCGGCGTACCGGGTTGGTGCTGTCTTCACCGTAGCGGGTGGTCACCTGGTGGCCCGGGCGGCCGTGCAGGAAGGCATTGTCAGGCATGTTCAGGTAGGCCCGCTCTACCTTTATCAGCAGCTGTTCGCGCTCACCGGGCTGGCCGGCATCGAACACTTGCAGCACCTGTTCTGCACAAGGTGCAAGCCATTCGCTCGCTTGGCCAAGGCTGGACAGCGCCGGGTAGGCCTTGTAGGTCAGCCGGGTCCGTTGGACGGGGGCTTCGCCGGGCAAACCCTGCACGGGGTAAACCGTCTTGCATTTGACGTTGCGTACAAAGCCTTGCGGGTCTGGCGGGCAGGCCCAGGTATCGCCATCCTTCTCGCCGTCCTTGTCGTAGTACTCGTAGGTGACGCGTACACCCGTGGGGGCTTGCTCCTCGATGACGTTGCCGTAATCGTCATACACGGTGGTCGCGGTTTCCAGGTGCAGTTTGCTGGCGTCACCGCGCAGCTTCCAGCGTTTGGTGATGGTTTTGGGTAGCTGGAAGTAGCGCGGTTGATCGTCGAAACTGTTGCCAGGGCGTTCATGGAAGACGGTTTCGGTCTCTTCGATATGGCCATCTTCTTCAAGCGTTTGCTTGGTCAGCAGGTGGTAGCGGTTGAATGTCTGCGTCTGTTTGCGCGCGACCTTGCCCGCTTTCCAGTAATGAGCGGTGACGCTGTAGCGGTAGCTGGATTGCGCCCGGTACAGGTTGTCCTCGCCGTCGTCACGCCAGCTGACATCGCTGTTGCTGCCGACAAAACTGTGCGCCACCTCGATGTTGTTTTGCTCATCGAAGTGCGTGTAGGTGTAGGTTGTTTTCAGCGGCGGTTGGTCGGCGCGGGGTTTGACTTCATGGGTGGTGACCCGTGGCAGCACTCTTTGAGGTCGCGTGCCGGGCAGCAGGTGGCCCGGGTCGTCGTTCTCGCCATAGCGCACCTCCTCCACGGCGCCTGAAGGTGTGGACACTTTTGCAAGGCAGGTCAGGCCCCTGGCTGTGGTGTAGCCGAAACGCCAGTTGCCGCCCACTTCGGGGGGTAGTTTTACCTCCACCAATGCCCGGTTTCTCAGTTCCAGCAGGTAGCGCATGAATGGCAGGTTGTCGGCACCGGCGCCGGGGTGCGTATCGATGGTTACCCTGGCGTCGGTGTACTTCAACTCCAGCAGCAGCGTGCCATTGTCATCAATGATCTTTTCCAGCCGCCGGTTCTCAGGGACGTAGCTGAGCGTTAGCCCGTGGCCGGAGGGCGCCCTGACCTTGGCGGGCAGGGCGATGGGGTTGACCGCGTCTTGCAGAGTGAGTATCTCCACAAGGCCGGACTTGTGCTCTACACGGTACGGGCCATTGCCGTTTTCGCCGTCGTCGTAAAAGTTGAAACTGTGAATTTTCTTTTCGCGAATTGTGGGTTGCGGGCCGGTACCTGTCACTTTGAAGCTTTCCCCCGTGTGCAGGGTAAGCATTCGAGTGGCGGGCACGTACCGGGTCATCGCCAGTTGCCAACCGGTGCCGAAGCCTGAGTCACTGTTGTCGAACGGGCTGTACGACAGGCGCAAGGGCAGGCCGGGGCCGGTCAGGTCGTTGCCGGCAGGCACTTGCAAGTCAATGGCCAGGTTGTACTGGCCGGTACGCTGGTCGACATGGTTCTGCACGAAGCTCTGGAAGTTGGTGGCGTTGCTGTGTATCCCGGAAGAATTGACCATGATCAATTGCCTCCTGGGGCCATGGTAACCACGATGCAGGCAAGTTCCCCCTGCGCGACCGGGTTGCCTTTACCGATGATCCTGAAGCCGCGGCTGGGTGCATTGCTATCGAGGCCGCTGTTGGTCAGGTAACCGGGTTTCTCCGGGCTGCCCGCGTAGGTCCAGATCTTGTCAATGCCCAGTTTTTCCAGAGAAGCGTTGGCGCGGCTGGTGTCGAGTTCGACCCAGGCGCTGTTGGCCTTTTCGCAGCGCTCGTTATCAGTCAGCAGAAATGTCGATTTGATCGGCACGTTTCGAATGCGAATTGCGTGGGGCTCTCTGGCGTTGGCTGGGCAAGCTTTTTTGGGTAGCAGTTTCACGGTAGTGCCGCTGCCCGTTGCGGGCAGCTCCAGTCCGCAAGCAGGTTCGGTGTTGTTCTCCACTGTCTGGTATAGCGCGAGGATGGGCGTTGGGTCCGCCTGGGTTGCGGCATGGGCGACAACCCCACTTAAAAGCAAAGGTGCAGCCAGCATTGCTCGTTTGATGGCCGTTGTGACGGCGAGGCGACGGTAATGTAAGTGCTTCATTTTTTTGGGCTCCCTGTTCAGGTTATTTGAACAGACATAAGAAAGAATCGATGTGAATCGCTGGGGCCATGGTGGCGTGCTGCCTGTTTGGAGCTTATTCAACTTGCCGTGCTGTGACACCTGTCAGAATTAACAGGTGCCCGCGTGCCTGGCGGGCGAGTGCTACCTGTTATTTCTGCCAGTAGCCAGCCGCGGTGTTGAGCCGTACAACTAAGGGCATCTCGAATCCCCTTGGAGTATGTTCATGGCGCCCAAACGCACACTGGAAGAGCGGGCTGAACAGTCCCCGCACAATCCCGCCCCTGAAATCCCAACGCAAAATGCGTGGGGTGAAATTGATGTCAAAAACATGAACGGTGCAAACCTGGAATTTGTCATCACGGATGCGGATATCAGGTTTGGTCAATATATTTATCCGATCTGGCGCGGCGTCGCTGCAGACGGCACCCCTTTTGATGAACTTGACGCGATGCGTGAAGTGCCTTTCGACTACGACACGACAAAAACGATGGTGGCAAGCGTCAGCAATCGTTTTGTTGAAGCCTTCAACGGTGGGTGGGCATTTTTATCTTATAAGGTTGATGACGTAGCAGAGAGCACGCCGGATTCAATGCGGGTTTTTTGTTACCTGGGTTTGCGCGACCGTAGTGGTAGTGCCGAAACATTATCGGTGGCGCAGGCACGTGAGTCGCATGATCGCGTGATTGTTGTTTCGGATCTGGTCTCTGCGGGTGTGCGCCTGTTTGCGCCACGCTACCGGGCCTTGCAGGTTGGCGACAGCATCGAGCTCATGGCGCGCAAGTTTAATGCTGCGGGCGAGGAAGTAACGCCACCGGCGAGCGAAGTTTACGAGGTGACCGAGACCAACCTGGCTGAGCCTCTGCAATGGCAAGTCGCCAAGTCGCATTTCATGCGCGTGCAGAATGGACGGGTGGAGTTCCGGTACACCATCACGCTGGCCGGTAATGGAGAAACAATTGAATCGCCTGTGCAGGAAGTGGCGGTAGCAAGTGCGCCGAGCCCGGTCGACCTGTTGCCCGAACCCGAAGTCGATGGCTTTACGGGCACACCGCTCGACCCTGGCAAGTTCCCCAATGGAGTAACTGTTCGCATACCTTCATATCCGGGTATTCAAGCGGGCGACTACTTGCTGCTGCACTGGAAAAGCCCCGCCCAGATCGAGCCTGCGGTGCAGTTTGCGCGCATGGATGCGAGTAGCCTGGAAGGCGATGAAACCGTATTTCGGGTTGACGCAAGCCTGCTTGTAGCGGGTGACCATCAAGTGTTCTACCAGGTAGCACGTGCCGGGCATGCGTTGACTTCCGATAGCCTGGAGGTCGAGTTTGAAACGGCACGCAGCCTTGCCGCACCGGCCATTGAGCGTGCCGAAGCGGATACGCCGGGCAAGCAAAAGCTATTGGCGGACTACGCAATTCTCGGGGCTTATGTAACGGTGCCTGATATCCCTTTGCGCCCAGGCGAACACTTTGAGGTTCACTGGGACGGTTATGAGCAAAACGGCAAGCAGATTACCGACACACCGGTGGAAGAAGGCGGCCGACGATTCAAGATAGACCCCTCCGTTGTCGCCGCGAACATGCATCAACCCGGCGCGGATAACAGCAGGCGTTTCACCGTGTTCTACCACATTGTCGATGAAGATGGCGTGCGCTCGGCGCCCTCCACCGCTGTGGACTTGCGCGTCCAGCCGCTGGTTTTCGATATCAACATCACGTGCCCGCAAGCGGAAAACAACGGCGAACTTCGGCGCTCCAAACTCACCCAGAACGGTGCAATGCTCGAGGTATCCGGGGCGCTGCTCTGGCCTTTCGCTGCGCCAGGCCAGCCCTTCACGTTGGCCATTGAAAGCGGCGCGGTATTACGTAATGGGGTGCCTGTCACGGCTGGCGAACATGGCAATCGACGGATACAGCAGTGGTTGAGTGTTGCTGTTTATAACGGTTTGGAAGAGAACAGACAGTACACCGTTAGCGGGAATGTAAGTTTTGATAAAGGCGACAGTTGGCACTCGCTCAGGCCGCTACTGCTTACTCCGAAAAAGTCAATGTAAGCGAATTTGAAACAGGCCCGGCCGGGCAAGCTCGCCGGCGGCCTGACGTTGCATTAATGAAAACATGGAACATGGAGATCAACTCTGATGAACAGTAAAATTCCTGCACTGACTCAAGCCGTCAGCGCTCAATCGCTTGAGGAGTTTCTTGCCGAGATGGACGAGGGTGCAAAAACCCTGAAGTGGGATGCGCTGCTGGTGTTTGACCGGGGCGCTACCAATGCCCTGCTGACGCAGGAATACATTGACCGGGTCGATATCGAAGATGTGTTCTTCCCTGCGCTACCCGATGGCAGCGTTGATGTAGGTAATGGCATCGAGCATGTCTTGCTAGGCCTCATACTTGACAAGCCACGGCTGTCTTTCGAAAACGCAAGTATCCAGGACTCGAAAGGCAAGTTGCAGATGCGCTTGGTGGGCGGTAAGCACATCGAAGTGATCGAAAGGTTCCTCGATGGTAAACCTGTCAGGCGCGTTGGAGCCCTGACGGTCTATAACGCTGCCACGCGCGGTCTACTGGATATGAATATCCGGCTGGAGGCCGTGGCAGGCTCGGTCGACAGTAACGGCAAAGTCTTGCTTGATTTGAATGACGCATTCGACCATCAGTTCAGTGGAGGGGGCACTGAGTTTGAGAGGCAGCGCTTGGGGTTGTATTTCCAGGACGTGTTCGACGCCTGGAGTGAAAAAAATGAAAGAATCACCCAATTCCCGCTCAGCGAGATGGTCGTTGACGAGGGGTCGCCTATCAATCCTGGTGTCTTTGGTCTTCGCACCCATGCTGCCCCTGGGGCGACTGTGCTCGGCAGTGAGGGTTATGGTGACGGCGCAGTGGTTGTGTTCGTTGCCATGAAAGGCAGTGCAGCCGGCACTTACCCCCATGATGATGCGGCGATGCTGTACATGTTGCCTGAGGCCCCAGAGCCGTATACCAGTAACCTGGTTTTTTCGAATAAATTCTTGGCCAATCAAATTTTTAAGCTGGGTTTTGAACAGCTTGAAATGACGAAAGGACGATTTGATGTAGAAACATTGGCCGGCGAACGCTTTAAACTTGTAGCCAATTCAGAGGTTGTCGCCAATGAGACGGTTTCGTTGGCAAAAAAAAGAAGTGGGGGGCTGGGGTCGGAGTATTGGGAAAATCATTTGAACCTCGATAATCTTTCTCCTGTGCTTTTTTCCAGCGGCAATGAGTTGCTGTTCGAGCAGAGGTCGTTGAAGGGAACACTTGTTTCGAGCGCGCGTATTGGTTCGGTTGCTGCTACCTGGACGGCGAAGTGGGGGAGCGGGTCAGACTCGTTTGGTGTCTATGCGGATGTAAAGGCTGATGTAGGATTTAAGTTTGTAATCAAGAAGGTGGATGGGCAGGCGAAGTTGGTTTTTGAATTGGAGCAGTTCGATTTTTCTGCGGAGTTTACCATTGATATTGGTAGCGGCTCAGACAAAGATCGCTGGCGTGACATGGCAAGAGAAATAGAAGCTGAGTTGGAGGGCATACTGCACCCACGGTATCAAGCGCGATTCGACGACTTCAAGAATATCACGTTCGAAATCGACGCGTTGCGTCTTAACAACTTGCTTTTCCGTGGCGATAACGTCGTCGAACCGCGCGACGTGGCCATGCCGACCGACTTGACCCTGCTCGGCAACCTGGCGCCCAAGCGCACCACGCTGGTTATAAGCCCTCAGGAACCCATCGTTGCAAGCGGGCAGGTGATCGAGTTCACCGCCGACGGTACAACAGGTGGTGTCACCTGGAAAGTGGAAAACCTCCCGGGCGAAACCGGCGAAACTGGGGCGTTCAACGATCCATCGACGGGGCGATATACGGCGCCATCGGATGATGCGCTGCGTGCTGAAGGCTACCGCCGGTTGATCGTGACGGCCACCAGTGGCGAACTGGTGAGCAGGGCGTTGGTTAGCGTTGTACCAAGCCAGGTCACGGTGAACCCATGGGTAGCGGTGGTCAATGTGGGCCAAAGTTATTCACTGAGTGCGGGCACACCAGATTCTGCCGCGCTGATATGGGACGACCCCGAGCTGGGTAACGTCGGCCCCGATAACGATCCGTTGAACCCCGAGGGTTACAAGTATACCGCGCCGGTGAGACTGCCCACTCCTGCCCCATCAGACCCGCTACACGCCGGCGCGCTGCGCCTGGACCCGGTCACCGTCCGCCCGGCTGCCGGAGGTGCGGCAGCGACCATCGACATGCTGGTGGTTGGCGCCAAGAACTCCAATTACTGGCTGGAGCCAGAAGCCAGGAGCGATGGCAGCGTCGCGCTGCCGTTCTACAGGCTCAACCGTAATTATGAAAAGGTTGAGGTACCCGAGCCTGTCGAGTGGACAGTGCTGCGCGGTAGCGGAACCGTCGACCAGGATACCCGGGTCTACACGCCCGCGCCCGATGCGGACGAGCAGTACGTGATCATATCGGCATTTTACGACGACGGGGTTTCTCCCGATACCCTCGACTACGTCGTTTTGCCGCTGCCATTCGTTCCGGTGCGGCGTTACGCCGATATCCTCAATCCAGCCATCAAGGAGGTTTGAGATGGACCGTGATATGAAGAAGGCGACTTTGCAAACAAATCTGCAAGCTTCGGTGCGTCTCGGATGGGGGGGCGTGCTTGCCCTGGACCGCCGGCTCCTTGACCTTGTGCTTCGCGAACAGTACCTCGACGCTCTCGGTAATTTCGGCGCGATGGACCCTATCAATCTGGAGGCCTACCTCGACGAGGGAGAGCGAATCAGCGGTTCGTTGCAAGGGCTGGTACTGGGCGCGCCCCAGGTCAGCTTCGAAAATGCGACGCGGTTCAGCCAGGACCTGACGTTGCGGATGAACATTCTCGCAGGTGAATACATGCGAGTTGTGCACCTGCCAGGCAGCCCCAAACGCGTCGTGGAGAGCTTCACCATAACCGAGGCCATGGGTTTTCGCGTCGAAGCCCCGTTGTCATTACGGGTCGGCCGGCCGAAGGGGAGCCGGTTCACCTTGTTGGAACTGGATCTTGCCAGTGCGGTCAAGTTTTCCACCAACCTGGGGCCAAACGATTATGTCAACAACATGATCGGCCTTCGCCTGCAGGAAGCGATCAGCTATATGCAGGTTTACCAGCGCACCTATACCCTGGGCAGTTTCGTCATGGACGATTACTACCCGTTGAGCCCGGACCAGTTCATGGTGCGTACCATGCCGGCCCCGTGGGGGCAAAGCGAAGGTAGCCCTCGCCATGGAGACGGTGCGGTGCTGGTCTTCATGAAGCTGGGGATTGACCTGCGCCCAGGGGGGCAGCCAGACCCAGGTATCGGTTTCCCTTATCCGATCGCCGAGGATACGGCCGGTCTGCCGGGTACCCTGATCCTCGTTCCTGATATCGCGGATCTGGGGGCGGGGCAGATCAAGGATGTACTGAAGACCTTCAGCCTGCCCAGTGGCCATGAGTTCGTTCCAGGGGCACCAAAAACCGGAGCCGATCTTGTCGTGCCCGGCGACTGGCAGAAAAAACAGCACGCCGTAACGGTCGAACCCGCCCTCGCGAAAGTCGTAGCCGGACAGACCATCGCGTTCACTGCCGATGGCGCAACTGGCCCGGTGCAGTGGTCGGCCATCAACCTGAAGCGCCCTGCGGCGATCGGCTCATTCAGGGGTGCCAGCTACAGCCCGAGCCCTGCAGCCAGTTTCGTCGAGGACCAGCAGATGGTGCTGGTAACCGCCACCTCGCCTGAAGCAGGCGGCGAGGGGCGCAGCCACGCCTTGGTGATGGAAAGTGCCCGTGCGGTGCAGGTTGCACCGCGTGTTGCCACCTGGGTGCAAGGTGAAGACCCGATCGAGCTCCGCGCCTCCAGTGTCGAGGCAGGCAGGCTGGAATGGACGCTGGTGGGCGCAGCGCTTCTTTCGGGGGGTGAACAACGCGTTCAGACGCTGGACGAGCCGATTGGTGACCTTGATGACAAGGGTGACGGTCGAGCCATTTTCACGCCCTATCCGCCTAGTGGCGCGGTCGATTTCAGGGTTCAGCGAATCCGTTGCACCAATCGGATGACCGGAGAAAGCGCTGAAGCTGCGGTGGTAGTGATCAGATGGCATGCAGGCCTGAATGTGGTTCCGTTCCACGTGGCCCAAGCGCTTTCGGTTCAACCCACGCAGTTCACCGTGATGTCCAAAGACTTGTCGCAAGACCTGGGCAGCGCTATGACCTGGACTGTGAATGGGGAGGGTGAGTTCGATGGCAACGTGTATATGCCTCCGGACAACCCACAATTACCTATTGCGGTGGTCACTGCTTTTGACGGCGTGGAGCGCACCGGCTACGCCATCGTGGAGTTCAGCGAAGGTCGGCAGGCAACAGCCGGGCTGTTGTCATGGGAGGCCATCGGCAACTTCGAACTTAGAGTCCTCGGTGCGCCCCAGTGCTTCGCCAACGGCTGGCAGCAGATTGAAGTCGAGGTGACCGTTGCAGCCGCGAATGATCACAATAGTCAACCGGTCGACATCTCCGACGCCGATATGGCAACTTTGAAGTTCTTGAATGCCGACAGCAATAACGATCTACCCTTCCTCGCGCCGATGGAAGAAGCCTTGGCCAGCGACGATCAAGGGGGTGGAGACTGGGCGGTAAACAGGTACGCAAACAACATCCGCAGGCAAGTTGCTGTAAACGGTGGGTCGAGCGCGCCCTTGCAGGCCAGAACCCGCCGGTTCTTTCTCCATTCCCGTAAGCCAGGGATTATCAGGGTTGTTGCCTCGATACAGAATACCTTGACGGGTAAGACAGTGACATCGTCGGGGTTTGGCGAGAAAGGCAGGCTGGAGTTGCGGGGGCAGGTCCTGCCTTCCTTCACACAGGAGCTCTATTCCTTCAAGCGTACCCGCGTGGCAGGGGATGAGTCTCCGTCCGAAGGGGATGAGTTCGCTTACGTTGACAAAAGTACTGACAACTGGTTGCTCGAGCACGTCCTGAGGGAGGGCCGGGTGACCAAATTCGCACGCTTGATCATCAGGGATGACGATAACAAATCGGGTGTACGTTGGTCGTGGAGGCCCGGGTCGTCGACGCCACCACTCAAAGACGACGATTTTGTCAGCTACACGGGTTTCTCGTTCCAGTCGCTTGATGGCGGGGTCCGCGACGAACTGTTGTTTGACGGGCTGCTCTACCGCATGGCGAAGCAGCGAGGGTATGTACTGCCGAGGCTGGTGCAAGGCGCGAAGCCGGGGGCTGGGCAACTGATGCTCATCCTGCAGCGGGACACGGGTTTCGTTCTGCAGAGCGGGATGGAAGCCCCGGCTTATCGCCAGGTACTTGAAAAGGACCTGGTATTCACCCTGCTGGATGAGGAGGGCAACGAGCATCCGCTGACGTTTGCTTTTGCCGTTACGGCGGAAGAAGAAAGGCAAGGAATAACCCATCGGGACGTCCTGAAACTTTCCATTCGCTAAGCATGGGCTCACCTCGGCACACGTGGGCGCTGAGGTGAGCACTCCACTACGCCTTTCGGATAATCAATCACATGGGTATTGAAACCGTACTCCACTCCAATGCATTCAATGCTTCTGGCTTTGTGCAAAACAATGTCGACCCGCGCACCGGCCAGTATGCGTTAAGTATCAACCTGCCACCCCTGGTCGGTAATGACCAGATGGGGCCAGAACTGCCGATCCGGCTTGTGTTCAACCCGTTCAGCGACCAGGACGTCGGCTTTGGGCGCGGTTGGTACATCGACCTGACTCAGTACGTGCCCGGTACGCGCATGCTGCGGCTTCACACAGGAGAAAGCTTCAAGGTGACGGGCAGTGGCACAGAGCCGGGGATCAAGGAAAGAAAGCTCGAAAGTTTCCGTTTTCTTGATGACAGTGTCGGCAACAAGCAACAGTTTCGGGTGGTTCACAAGTCGTACATGGAAGAAGTCCTCAGTGTATATGGGGTCGGTGAGCATGCCGTTGCGTTGCCTTCCGAGGTGCGCGCAGCTTCCGGCCATCGTATTCTGCTGAGCTATACGCCCGATAACCAAAGGCTGGAACGTATTGTCGATGGCACAGGGCTGGAACTACTGAACATCAGTTATGGCAGCACGGTGACCCTCGACCTGCACCCCAATGCCAATGGTGCCAACAAACCTTTGGCGCAATACAAGCTCATCTTGCGCAATGGGGCGTTGAGCCAAATTGACTTGCCGGCAGAAGCGGGGGGCAACTGGCGTTTTGAATACACCACTGCCTTTGGCCTGACCTGCCTGGCCAAGGTGTCCACACCCTACGGTAGCGTGGAAGACATCGGCTACGGCGAGGGCGGCGATACAGGCCATCTGCTACCAGGCGGCGGATCGCGTACAGCCATACCACGGGTGACTTCCCATGTGGTCAACCCTGGTGCTGACCAGCCACCGATGAAAACCACCTACACCTACACCATTTTGCAAGACAGTATTCAGGCGCCGAACAACTTTGTCGGTAACGGCAGCGGTGTCACTTGGCGTGACGATGGTGAAGATAACCTGTATCGCGCTCGCCCCACGTACCTTTATGGAAGCACGGCGCACCAGTGGGGCAAGGGTGGGGATGGCAAGGATCAGGTGTTGCGTACTACGCAGCGCACGTACAACCGTTTTCACCTGCAGGTGAGCGAGGTTGTGTTGCAAGGCAACAACCAGCTTGCCAGCAGTACGACGTACCACGGCAATGTGGCAACGGAGTTCGACAATCAGCCGAGCAACTTCCAGCTGCCGCTGGAACAAGACCGCACTTGGTCGCTGCAAGGGGATGCCTCCAAAGTTCGTCACGAGCCTGCCACCAGGACCGAGTATGACCTGCATGGCAATTTGACTGCTCAGACCCTGCCCTCAGGCCAGCGTACTGTCATCGAGTATTACCCTGCCCAAGGTGGTGACGGCTGCCCGCCCGACCCGGACGGTTTCGTGCGAAATCAGAAGAGTGTGACGGAGTATCCGGCATCAGGTGGCGACATGTCCGCACCGGTCTTGCGCAGGCGTTTTGAGTATGAAGCGCTCGCCCGGGTCAGCTATCCAGGTGCTTCGACCACACTGCCTGTGTCCAATTGGCTGGTCGCGACCCAGGAAAGCCTGTGTGAAGTGGTAGGGGAGGAGGAGCAGGCTGCGCTGCAAGTAACCACCATGAGTTCGATCGATGAACCCGCCGACTTGCTGCGCCATGGTCGTCCGCTGCTGCAAACGTTGCTCATGGGCGGTAAAGCTACCACGACCGGTTTTACCTACAACAAGGAAGCCCTCGATGGGCACCCTGCGCTGGTGACCGAGCAGCAGGTGACTGGCTTTGATCATGGCGAGCTCGACGCCGAGACCGGCCAGCCGCGCCATGTCTGCCAGGTGATCACGTTGAAGGATTCGGTGCTCATTGGCCAACCGCTGCTCAATCGTGACGACAACGATGTCGAAATCGAGTACGAGTACGATGCTCTGCGCCGGGTCGTTCGCGAAACGGTATCGCCCAATGAAGCGGCGTACACGGCAACGCGCGTGTATGAGTATGGCCTTGTGAGCGCACCTGGCGGCAAGGCGTTGCAAAGCCGGGTGGACGTCAAGGGGGTTGCCATTCGCTCGTACATCGATGGCCTGGGGCGAGTGGTCAGTGAGGAACGTCATGACGCCGACGCCGAAGACATCCAGCTGCATCAGGTTTTCCGCCCGCGCAATGCGTTTACCTACGATGAGCTTGGCCAGCTGACCGAGGCAATCGAATACGATTGGAAAGGGCAGCAGCAAATGCCGCTGGCGATCCAGTATGAATACGACGACTGGGGCCAGCAGCGCTGCGAGACCGGCCCGGATGGGGTCAAGCAGTTTGAGGAACATGACCCGATCGGGTCCAACCCTGACGGTCAAGACTCCGAGGGCAATCTGCCCACCCTGACCAGCTGGAGCGAATCTGCCGATGGCACGTCGAGCGTGGGCAAGGCTATCACTTGGTTGAACCTGTTCGAGCAGCCTGCCCAGCTGCAGCGTTTCGACCTGGCGGGCAAGCTGTATGCCAAGCATGAGTACTTCTATGACGGCCTGGGGCGTAATGTGCGAGAAGTCGATGCACGCAAAGCGGTTACCCGCTCCAGCTATGACGCTTTCGGGCGCCCGGTCGACCAGACGCTGGCGGACGGGGCCGTGGTGCACCGCGATTATGCCGTGCACAGCAGCGACGACCTGCCGACCAGTATCAGTGTCGAGGGTGCCGTGCTCGGGGAGCAGGTTTTCGACGGCCTGAACCGCATGATCACCTCCATCACCGGAGGGCGGGCAAGTAACATGCACTATGAACCTGGCCAGTCCAAGCCGAGCAGGGTGATGACGGCTGCAGGCAATGTCATCGAATACCAGTACATTCCGCAGTTGGGCGAGGACCCGGAAGTGCGGCGCATTCCGGGTAAACAGGCGGACTACCAATTCGACCCGCAAAACGCGCGGCTCACCTGGTGCAAGGAGGAGGGGGAGGAGCTGACCCGGGCCTATTTCAGCACAGGCCAGATCAAGGAAGAAACCCGCACGATCGGGAATGAGACCTGGGCCATGGAGTATGGCACCAGTCTGTTGGGGCGCCAGTTGTTCTACAAGGATGTTCTCGGCCAGACGCAGACCTACGATTACTACGCCAGTGGCCTGCTACAGCAGACTGCGCTGGGGACCACCAGCAGCCGGTTCTTCTATGATGGGTTGAGCAATACCCAATGCATACTCACCCTGGATGGCACGCAGGGGCTGGCCACGGAACTGGAGTATGACCACCAGGGGCGGGAATGTCTGCGCAGGTTCGTGTTCCTGAGCACCCAGGTCGAGGCACCGATCGAAGGCTTTGCGTTCGCCAACGAAGCTGTGCAGGCGCTGGTGGAAGAGGCCGGGCTGCGGGTGCAGGGTGTACAGGAGCTGGTGCAGGAATACAGCGTGCTTGACCAGATCACCTTCAAAAAGCTGAGCGAGAATGGCAGTGCCTTGCGTGAGGAAACGTACAAGTACGACGTGCGCGGCCGCCTGGAGGAATACTTCTGTGAAGGGCTGCTTTCCCATAGCCCGAGAGACCCGGCCGGAAAGACTATTCGTTACCAGTTTTTCGAGTTCGATGCACTCGATAACATCACCTGGGTACTGACTGAATTTGAGGAAGAAGACGGTAGCAAGGGCGCAAACGAGGCCACTTACCTATTCGAAAATGAAGACCCTGCGCAACTGACCGGCGTGACTAACAACCACGCTGACTATGCCGACTTCACGTTGGAATATGACGATGACGGCAACATGAAGCTCGATGACAAAGGCAAGACGTTGAGCTATGACGCCCTGGGTCGCTTGAGCAGCTACGATGGCAACGGCTATAGCTACGATCCTTTGGACAGGCTGGCCGGCCAAGGGGCATGAGGTAGGGGGAGTGAGATCGGGCCGTAGGCCCGATCTTTTTTGCGGGGCTTACGGCATGTCCACCCTGAACTGAACATCACTGTTGGCGAAACCGGCGGTTACCTGGGTAGCGGTCGCCTTGTAAGCTGCAGAGAACAACATGTCGGTAGGTTTGCTGTCATGCAGGGGGTACTGCTTGGAGGCGATACCGTTATCTACCGGTGTGCCTGCGTTGTCCTTGATGATCAAAGCCAAACCTTTGGCGCCACCAGGCTCAAGGGCATACAGTGTGCCGCTGGCGCCAGCGCCGCCGTAACTTCCGGTAAAGGTTACGCTGGCACTGGCACCGGGCAGCAGTATGCAGCCTCTGCCGGGTGTAAGGCGCAAGCCGAAGGCGCGGTTCGCGGCCTCATCATCTGCCTGCTTGAACTGGGCAGCGTTCACGTTGCCCATGTAGATTCTGCTGGCGGGCAGGCCGGTCGAAGGGTCGATGATTTCAATCGCACAGGTCCCACTGCTGACCTGGCCGAAGAAGTTGATCGAGCCGGTGTTTGCCAGCGTCTGTTGACTGGCCATGGCGAGTCCGAAGGCAATGACTAGGGGCTTCATGGAAGGCTCCTCGATTTTTGTGAAGTACGATAGCGAACGAGCCCGGAGGGCTCGTTCGTATGTATTGGCAGGCAAACTCAGGAACCGCTCGACAGTGCCTTGTGCATCGCCGGGGTGGCGACCCCGTAGTCATTGATGGTGGTAAAGGTCAACTGCAAAGCATTTACCGATTTGATACGGGCAAGGTCATAAACCTGCTGCCCGAACGGCGGCGCCATTGCCATGGCCTGTATAGCTTCCGTCGTACCTGCAGTACTGACCTCCAGGCGGCCGAACGTATAGTGGTAGGGCGTCGGGTTGTCTACCACTAGCTGGACACGCCCAAGGCCTTGGCGCACGGACCATTTCAGCTCACCGATGCGGTCGAAGGGCCGATCTTTCAATTCGCTGGGGCGGTAGAAAAGCTTGAGGCGCGTACGCAGCGCAACATTGAGTACGTTTACGTCCTCAGGGGTTACTTCGGGAATTTCCTGAACATTGAGGTAGAAGAGTGTTTCCCGGTCCACAGGCAGCTTGTTGGGTAGACGGCTGATCTGCACCATCTGCTCCTTGCCGGGGTCCAGGCGAAACAATCCTGGCGAGGTAGCCAGAGGGACGGCTGTGTCGGTATCGTCCCTGGCGGTGTTGACCCAGCTTTGTACCGCGTAGGGGCGGGGGCTGGGGTTGGCGATAACCACAGAAGTGCTGCGTTTGTCGCTGTCGAAAACGATACGTGTGGTATTGACGGTGAGCGCTGCCTGAGCGGGTTGCAGGATGGCTGCGAGGCAAATACCCCAGCCAAGGCGGCGCAAGTGAGTCTTCATCTGGCGATACCTGCTGAACGGGATGAGTTAACCCCAGGCGGCTTCAGCACGCCCGGGGCGCTATCTCATGGGATGTCGACAAGAAATTGCACATCGGTATTGGCGGTACCGGCGGTGACGCCGGTGCCGATGGATTTGTATGCCGCAGAGAAGATCATGGTGGTGGGGTTCGTGTCATCCAGCGGGTAATCCTTGGAAGGCGTACCGTTGACCACCGGTGCGCCAGTATTGTCCTTGATGGTCAAGGCCAGGTTGTTGGCCCCACCTGGCTCCAGCGCATACAACGCACCACCTGTACCAGCGCCACCGTAGGCTGCGGTGAAGGTGACCTTGGCGCTGGTGCCTGCGGTGACGACGCAGCCGCCTCCTGGGGTGACACGCATGCCGAAGGCGCGCGAGGCGGCCTCATCACCTATGGCGGTGAACTGCGAAACGTTGACGTTACCCATGTTGATGCGGGCCACCGGCAGACCTGTTGATGGGTCGATGATCTGGATCGGGCAGGTACCGGCATGGACTTGGCCGTAGAAATTGATCGAACCGGTATTGGCAAATGCTGCGTTGCTGGCCAGGCCAAGCCCGATGGCAAGCGTGATGAGCGTCTTTTTCATGTTGAACCCCACTGTGGAACAGTTGTAAGCAGGACGTTCTCGTCCTTTGAGTTTCTGCCGAACAACTGGACCGGCAGGGCGCGAAGTTTAGGTCGATAAGCAATGGAACGGCGTAGGAAAAGTCTGATGATATTCAGGTAAATTCATCACCTTGGCGGTTGATCATGTAGCGCCCAGCGAACCGGCAAGCATGTCGTTACTGAACTCTGTATAAGAATGGTTAATTCAACGATCAAGACAACTGACAAAAATGCCAGTTTTCAGAACCCTGTTCAAAGATGTTCAATAAAGAATTATTCGTAGACGGGGTGCGTATATGAAAAATGTAATCGATGAAGATGCTGATCCAGCCTCTGGGGCAATGTCATCAACCTAAGCTGCAGCCCTGCCCAAGGCAAGCCCCCCGAAGCAGCCAGCC